>JAJYTA010000304.1 GCA_021793295.1 Actinomycetes bacterium | reverse complement strand
GGACGCGGCGTTGGCCCGCATGACGATCACCACGACCGGCTCGCACGGCGGTCTCGCAGCCTGACCGCGGTCGTGATGATCGTTGTGGTGGATATTGCCGCTATAGTCCGCGCTGGGTCGCACGACGATCTTCACGACCGGCCGGACGTGCACTATGCCGCACGGCGATCTTCACGACCGCGTTGGCGCGGCACCACCCCGCACGACGATCTTCACGACCGCCCGCGGCGAAACGGTTCACACTGACCGATGAGCGAAAACGCAAACAGGGTTCTACTGCCGCTGCGGCGACAGTAGAACCCTGTTGACTACCCAGGCGCCTTACCCAGGCGCCACCTAGGCGCCGTCAGCCGACGACGGGCCGGCCCTGCTGGTCGATGTCGATCACGACCTCGTCGGAGTAGGTCCGGCGCTCGGTGCGTTTGACGCTCAGATCGTCGTCGAGCACCGGGAACAGGTGGACCGGGGTGAGCGTGATCCGGGCGGTGCGGTCGTCGTTCCGGCGCACCCGGTCGATGTCGATCTCCAGGTGACCGTAGTGCTTTCCGCCGGCGAGCAGTCGCTTCGTCCCGCCGACGGACGTCCACAGTTCCGGCTCGCTCTGGTCGGCGGTCCACTGGCTGAACGTGTTGTAGTTCAGCAGCGGGTTCTCGAGCAGGCCGCCCTCGTGCCGCACCCCACGCAGACCGTCGCCGGAGATTCCGACGTCGTAGTAGTGCACGCCCACGCCGTCGCCGTCGGCGTCGACGAAACTGCGTTCGAACATCTCACTGTGCCCGGAGATCACCGCGGCGACCCCGTACTCCTCGAACAGCGGGTGATACACCCGCATGGGGGTGCCGCCCTGCCCCGAGGTCTCCTCGTGGTTCATCGGCAGCCCGTGCTCCCCTGAGCTGTAGGGGGAGTGGTGGAACTGGACCAACACGATCCTGCCGTCGGCCCGGGCGTCCTGGAGCTGCTGCTCGGCCCACTGCCATTGCGGGCTGCCCGGGTTGTAGTCGGACAGGTCGGTACCACCGGCGGCTTCGTACTCTTCGCGGGTGAAGTTCTCCTGGGTGTCGGTACCCGGTCCGGTGTACTCACGGCCACTGATCTTGTCCTCGGGAGCGTAGCTGTCGGCGGTGTCATCCGGCTCGCCGTTGTTGCTGTCCAGCGTCAGGACGGTGACGGGGCCGTAGTCGACCCGGTAGTAGTTGTCCTGGTGCTGCGGATTGCCGTTGCTCGGCGAGTCGAAGTAGGCGTGGAACTTCGCCCTGGACCGCACGACCGGGGTCCGGTCCTCCGGGGTGCCGTAGCCGTCGTTGATGGCGCCGAAGCTCTCCCAGTTGCCGAACGCGGGCAGGATCGGCACCGATGTGAGCAGGTCGCCGTTCGGCCCGGCCAGCAGGCCGAAGAACTCGTCCCATCCCGGCTGGTACCCGCCGCCCTGAACGAGGTCGCCGGCCAGCAACAGCGCGTCGGGCGACCGCTTCTCAACGGCGGCGAAGTTCTCGCGCAACCCCTCGTCCTCGGTGAGCGGATACTGCAGAACCCGCGCACCGGAGTTCGTCGTCGTGCCGTGGACCTGATCCCACTCGGAACCCTCAGCGGCTGACGGCCTCGACTCCCCGCCGTCGGCGATGGCGCCGTCGACCCACTCGCGCTTCTGCACCCGGCCCGCCGGCGACGTCTCGGCATCCGACATGGCAATCAACCGGATGTCGCGCCAGTCGTCGGCCGTGGGGGCGGTCTCGAAATGGCCGCGCACCGTGGAGTCGCCCTGTCGCACCGTGTACCGGTAACGGTGGCCAGGACGCAGGCCCTCGATCTCGACGGTGTGCTTGTAATTGTCCGGACCGAGCAGCCAGCTGCCCTGCTCCAATCCGGGGATCTCTTCCGAACGCTCGGCATCGGTGTAGGCGAGTTCGGGTTGCAGCTCGCCGGCGACGTCGTAGCTGCGATCGCCGCGGATGCCTGGGCCGCGCACGGTCAGTTCGCCCGGTTCGCCGTCCTCGGTGAACCAGGTGACGCGGATGCCGGACTCACTGGGACTCTGCAGGTACGGCAGGATCCGGAAGTCGTCGCCGGACGGGCCGGAGCCGGTGGCCGGCGCGGCCAACCCGAGCGGCAGGACCAGTGCCGCGACGCCCGCGGCGGCAATTGTTTTCCATCGGTGACTCATGCAGGCTCCTCAGCGTCGCAGCGTGACGTCGCCGACGACGATGCGATGGTCGGAGAACGGGGTGTCGAGCACCCAACCGGAGTCCGGCCGGACCTCGAAGTGGCGCGTGTCCACGAGAATGTAATCGATCTTCCGGTTGCTTTGGTAGGGCTGGTCATAGTCGTCCGGCAACCCCTCTTCGCCCATCGTCCACTCGCCTTGGCGGTGGGGGCAGGCGTCGAGGCCGAGGTTGAAGCGACGCACGATCGGCCAGCGCGGGTCCCGGCTGTCGACCTCGGCGAAGACGCCGTTGCCGCCGCACTTGCGGTAGAAGAAGTCCAGCGAAGGCAGGAACGGCAGTTCGTTCAAGTCGCCGAGCAACGCCACGGGCATGTCCTTGGTCATCGGCGTGATCGCCTCGGCGATGACCTCCGCCTGGGCGTAGTTGATGGAGCGTCCGTAGTTCGGGTCGTCCGCGATGTCGGGGTCGTCGGGGAAGGACGTCTCATCGACCAGCGGCAGCGGAACCTCGGTGTGCGTCACGCAGGCGCGCACTGCGGTCGCGTCCGGGATGGCGACGTCGCCACAGACGAGCTTGCGGTAGCGCTCGCGGTAGTGGTAGCCGAGGTCGAGGTACGGGGTGTCGCCGAACATGACCGCCTGCGAGTCGTACTTGCTGAGCAGCCCCATGACGTACCACCCCTCGGGGTTGACCTCCGGGTCGTGGCAGTTGGGAATGTCGTAGTTCGTGACGACGACGTGCTC
>JAJYTA010000099.1 GCA_021793295.1 Actinomycetes bacterium | reverse complement strand
CCCGCGCCACCCCGACGCGCTGGCGTTGTCCGCCGGACAGTTCGTGCGGGTACCGCCCGCCGTGGACGGCCGGGTCGAGGCCCACCAGTTCCAGCAGCTCGCGGGCGCGCTCGCGGCGACGCCGGCCCGACCAGCCGATCAGCTCGGGCACAACGGCCACGTTGTCCTCGATGCTGCGGTGGGGGAACAGGCCGACGTTCTGGATGACGTAGCCGATGCCGCGGCGCAACTCCACCGGGTCGACATTCGTGACGTCGCGACCGTCGACGAAGATCCGTCCGCCGGTCGGCTCGACCAGGCGATTGACCATCTTCATCGTCGTGGTCTTGCCGCACCCCGACGGGCCGACGAGGACCACCAGCTCGCCGCGGCGTACGTCGAGGGACAGCTCGTGTACGGCCGTCGTGCCGTCCGGGTAGGTCTTGGATACGCCTTCGAGACGAATCATCAGCTCTTCGGTACTGTCGTGCGAATGGCGTTCCGCGGGCCCACTCATACCGCAACCCTGTCCGACGATTGCCTCGTTCGCAACGACTGGGTCTGCCCGGAGTATGTCCGCACCCGCTCGTCCGACATCGTCGACGCGCTCGTCGAGCACGTCGGAATCACCGCGGTCTCGGTACTCGGTGGATTCGTCCTGGCGCTGCTCCTGGCGGTGCTGGCGCGGCGGTGGCCCCGGTTGCGCGGCACGATCGTCGGCACGTCGACGGTGCTCTACACGATCCCGTCGCTGGTCATGTTCAGCCTGTTGTTGCCGATCACCAAGTTGACGGTGACGACGGTGATCGTCGGTCTCGTCTTGTACTCGTTGACCATCCTGGTCCGCGGGATTCTCACCGGGCTGGAAGGGGTTCCTCCCGAGGTCCGCGAGGCGGCGGTCGGGATGGGATACGACGGGCTACGCCTGCTGCGCAAGGTCGAGCTGCCGCTGGCGATGCCGGCCATCTATGCGGCCTTGCGGGTGGCCACGGTGTCGACAGTGGCGATGACCACCATCGGGATGATCGTCGGGCACGGCGGTCTCGGCAATCTGATCGACCGCGGGCTCGACAGCAACTTCAAAGCCGAGGTACTCACTGCGTCGGTGCTGTGCGTGGTGCTCGCGCTGGTCGCCGATCTGGTGCTGGTGGGCCTGCAACGCTGGCGCACGCCGTGGCGACGAGAGGTGAGCTGACATGGGTGCGCTGATCGACGCGTTCGGCTGGTTCGGCGATGGGGCGAACTGGCAGGGCCCGGCGGGCATACCGACACGGCTGGGCGAGCACCTGCTGGTCACGGTGGTGGCGCTGGCCCTGGCGTGTGCGGTCGCGTTGCCGATCGGGCTGTGGTTGGGTCATGTCGGGCGTGGCGGCACGCTGGCCATCAACATCAGCAACGTGGGTCGGGCGGTGCCCACGTTCGCCATCCTGGTGCTGCTGTTCCTGACCCCACTGGGCTTGTCGGTGTGGACGACCATCATCGCGCTGGTGCTCTTCGCCGTCCCGCCGATCCTCACCAACACCTACGTCGGCATGCGTGAAGTCGATCCCGATGCCCGCAACGCCGCGCTGGGGATGGGGATGAGCGCGTGGCAGGTCGTGCGCAAGGTCGAGCTGCCGCTGGCGGTACCGCTGATCATGACCGGTGTGCGGTTGGCCGCGGTCCAGGTGGTCGCCACGGCGACCCTCGCGGCGTTCGTCAGCGGGCCTGGCCTGGGGCGCATCATCACCAGCGGCTTCGGCCGTCAAGACCTGCCGCAGATCGTGGCCGGCGCCATCCTCGTCGCGGTCCTCGCGCTCGTCGTCGAGGGACTGATGGAGTGGGCGCAACGGGCGGCCGATCCGGTCCGCCGGGCGCGCCGGCGATCGGCCTCCGCGACATCGAGACGCGATCGTGACCCGGAAACCCTCGCTTCGCGGGAAGAGGCTGTCGGTGCTTCGTAGTTGACTGGTCGAACGCGGGCGCTGCCGGTGCTCGCCGGACACGCGTGGTGGCCCGCAGGCCGCCACGGGACACAGAAGGTGAACACCCCGGAAGGCGGTGCCAGATAGATGATCAAACGACGAATGCTCGCGGCCACGGTGGCCGGTGTGGGCTTGATGATGACGCTCGCGGCGTGCGGTGACAGCGACGACGTGTTCGACGAGGGCGGTGACGGCGGTGACGGCGACACGGCCGCCGAAGCCTCGGGTGAGCTGACCGTCGGCGGCGCGAACTTCACCGAGATGAACATCATGAAGGAGATGTACGCCGCGCTGCTCGAGGATGCCGGATTCACCGTCGACATTCAGGCCGTCGACAACCGGGAGATCTACTTGCCGGCGGTCGAAAGCGGCGAGATCGACATCGTGCCGGAGTACGCGGCCACGTTCGCCGAGTTCGTCAACGCGCAGATCAACGGTGCCGACGCGCCGCAGGACTCGCCGATCGCCACGACCGATGCGCAAGAGACCGTCGACGCGGCCCGGCCGCTGGCCGAAGAGATCGGCTTGGACATCCTCGAACCCGCCGAAGCGGCCAGCCAGAACGCCTTCGCCGTGTCGCAGGAGTTCGCCGATCAGAACGATCTGACCACGCTGTCCGACCTCGGTGAGCTCGGCGAGCCCATCACCCTGGCTGCGGTCGAGGAATGCCCCGACCGGCCGTTCTGTGAGCCAGGGCTGGAAGAGGTGTACGGCATCGACATCGTGGATCCGCCGCTCGCGCTCGGGTTCAGCACGACGCAGACCAAGCAGGCGGTCCAGCGCGGCGACGCGCAGCTGGGGCTGGTCGGCACCACCGACGGCACTCTCGAGCAGTTCGGGCTGGTCCTCCTCGAGGACGATCAGCAGTTGCAGCTGGCCGACAACCTCGTGCCGGTGGTGAATACCGACACTGCCGGCGATGATGCCGTCGCCGAGGCGCTGCAGCCGCTGACCGAGACGTTGACCACCGAAGACCTCGCCGCCTTGAACGCGCAGGTCGACGCCGAGCGGCAGCAGCCGGCGGACGTCGCCGTCGCCTACCTCGAGGAGAAGGGACTGCTCTGAGCGCACTCGACGTCCTCGACTGGCGCCGCCGGGTCCACGCGCTCTACGCGCGGGTCCGGGCCGAGACGGACCCGGCGCAGGCACACGCCGCGTGGGTGGCCGAGCGCGACGAGCTGTTCCGCACCCACCCGGCGTCGCCGGTACCGGCCGTCGACGGCGTCAGGGCCGGGTTGCGGCATGCTCCGTACGACCCGTCGCTGCGGTTCGTCGCGCCGGTCGACACCGACGTCGACCCGCACCGGCTGGAGGTCCAGACGGCCACGGACGGACTGGTGCCGTTCGAGCGGGTGGGCCGGCTGCACCTGCCGGTCGGCGACCTCGACGTCTGGTGGCTCGACTCCTACGGCGGCGGCGTGTTCGTCCCCCTCAAGGACGCCTCCGCGGGGCGGGCCACCTACGGCGGCGGGCGCTACCTGATCGACACCGTCAAGGGCGCCGACCTCGGCGGCACCCCGGCCGACGGCCTCGTCGTCGATCTCAACTTCGCCTACAACCCGTCGTGCGCCTATGACTCCGCCTGGGCCTGCCCGCTCGCGCCGCCCGGCAACACCCTGGCCACCGACGTGTCTGCTGGTGAACTCCTGCCTCCCACGCCCGAGCGTCGGTAGCGGTAGCCTCGGATCCCGTGGACCAGGACTCGCTTTTCGCCCCTCCCGGGGAGGCCTGGCAGCAGGTGTCGCACAAGCTCGTCGACCTGCGCCGGCTCGTCCTCGTCGTGACGTTGACGCCGCTCACCGCAGCGTTGGCGGTCGGGTTGGGGATCCTGCTCGGCGGCTGGGGCGTGGCCGCGGCCATCGCGGCGGGTCTGGCCGGTCTCGCGTTCGGGCTGTGGCTCATCCCGCGCAACTGGCGCGCCTGGGGCTACGCCGAGCGGCTGGACGACCTCTTGGTCACCCGAGGGGTGATGTACCGGCAGCTCACCGTCGTGCCGTACGGGCGGATGCAGTACGTCGACGTCGCCTCCGGTCCGCTGGAACGGCGGTACGGGTTGGCGACCGTCCAGTTGCACACGGCTTCGCCGGCCACGGATGCCAAGATTCCCGGCCTGCCGACGGCCGAAGCCGCTCGGCTACGTGATCGGCTGTCCGAGCTGGGTGAGGCGCAGGCGGCCGGATTGTGACCGACGTCTCCCGGGATCCCGGCGGAACGCCCGCGCACTTCAAGCGGCTGCATCCGCTGACCCCCCTGCTGCGCGGCTGGGCGTTCCTGGCAGCGGCGATCGGCTTCGGTGGGCAGGATGCGCTGCGCTCGGGCGACATGGGTCGCTTCGGTCTCACCGTCGTGGGAATCGCGGTGTTGGGCATGATCACCGGGCTGGTGTCGTGGTGGTTCACCCGGTACGGGTTCGACGGTGATGCGTTGCGTATCGACTCCGGTGTCCTGAATCGAAGGTCGCGGCGTGTACGGCTGGACCGGCTGCAGGCTGTCGACATCAACCGTCCGCTCGCCGGGCGGCTGCTCGGGGTTTCCGAACTTCGCCTCGAAGTGGCCGGCGGAGGCAAGGCCGAGGCGCCGCTGCAGTACCTGGCCGTCGACGACGCCATCCGGTTGCGGGCCGAGCTGCTCGCCCGCGCAGCCGGTATCGATGCCGACACCCCGGAGGCGCCGGAGCGGGTGGTGCACGAGGTGCCGCTCGACCGGCTGGTGTGGTCGACCGTGCTGTCCAGCACGTTCGCCTTCGGTGTGCTGATGCTGGTCGGTATGGCGGTCGCGTTCGCGATCGTGCCGGACCGGCGTGCCATCGTGAGCGTGTCGTGGTCGGTCCTGCCCGGCATGATCGCGATCGGGGTGGCGCTGTGGAATCAGCTCGGCCGCAACTTCGGGTTCGTCCTCGCCGAGTCGCCGGACGGGTATCGCATCCGTAAGGGGTTGCTGGATACCCAGCACCAGACCGTGCCGCCGGGGCGCGTCCAGGGAGTAGCGATGCGCCAGCCGTTGTTATGGCGGTGGAAGGGCTGGGTGAAGCTGGACGTGGACGTCGCGGGGTACGCGGGTGACTCGACCGAGGACGTCGGGCGCACCTCCACGCTGTTGCCGGTGGCGACGTACGACGAGGCGGCTGCGGTGCTGCGGTACGTCGTGCCGGGTGCCGACCCGCTGGCCGTACCGACCGAGCCGGCGCCGCGCCGGGCCCGGTATCTGCGCCCAGTGGGCTGGAAGCGGCTGGCGTACGGGTTCGACGAGCACGTCGTGGTCGTGCGCGAGGGGATTCTCTACCGCAACGTCACCGTCGTGCCGCACGCCAAGACGCAGAGCGTGCGGGTGACTCAGGGGCCGGTGCAACGACGCCTCGGTCTGGCGACGGTGCGGGTGGACACCACGCCCGGCCCGGTCGACGCGGTGATCCGCCACCGGTTCGCCACTGAGGCGCGCACCATCGTCGAAGAGCAGGCCGAGCGGGCCCGACTGGCGCGCAAGGCCGATATTCCAGAACAATGGATGTCGCGGCGCTCGGTTCCCCCGGATTCCGCGAGTCCCGACGGTGACGCCGACGGTGACGGTCAGCCGGCCGCATCGATCGAGCGAGACCAGGAGTAGACGTGTACCGCACCATGATGAAGAGCAAGATCCACCGGGCCACGGTGACGCATGCCGACTTGCACTACGTGGGTTCGGTCACCGTCGACGAAGACCTCCTCGACGCGGCAGATCTGCTGCCCGGCGAACAGGTCGACATCGTCGACATCACCAACGGCGCGCGGCTGACCACCTACGTCATCGCCGGTGAGCGGGGCTCAGGGGTCATCGGCATCAATGGTGCCGCGGCCCGGCTCGTCCAGCCCGGCGACCTGGTGATCCTCATCAGCTACGGCGTGTTCGACGACGCCGAGGCGCGGTCGTTGACGCCGCGCGTCGTGCATGTCGACACGGCGAACCACATCGTCGGCGTGGGGCAGGACCGGGCCGAGCCCGCGCCGGGCGCGCTGGGGCAGCTCCGCGGCGACATCCCGGCCGCCTGACGCCGGCGACCATGCGGCAGGATGGGGCGGTGCCGAACGACACCTCGCTCACACCCCGTCAAGTCGCTGACGCACACGTCGAGACCCTCGCCGACCTCAATCCCATCGTCGGCACGCAGCTGGGTATCCGCCCTGGTGTCGACGCCCTGCCCGACTTCGGTCCCGAGGGCCTCGAGGCGATCGCCGCGGCCGAACGGTCCACGCTGGCCGATCTCGATGCCGCCGAGAAGGCCCCCGACTTGGCACCGACCGAGCGCCGCGCGGCCCGCCTGCTGCGCGAACGGCTGACGACGTCACTGGCCCTGCACGACTCCGGTGAGTACCTGCGCCAGGTCAACAACCTGTTCTCTCCGGTGCAGGCGCTGCGACTGGTGTTCCTGCAAATGCCGACCGCCGCGCCGCAGGACTGGGACGTGATCGGCCGGCGGCTGCGGCGCGTGCCCGAGGCCGCCGGCAGCTACCGGGCCGCACTGGAAGCCGGCGTTGGGCAGGGACTGCACGCGGCGCCCCGGCAGGTCGAAACGGTGGTCGGGCAGATCGACGCATGGCTGGACGCGGACTGGTTCGTCTCGTTCGTGGCGGACGGGCCGGCCGATCGCCGCGATGAGCTGACCGCGGCCGCGCGTGAGGCCGGCCGTGGGTTCGCCGAGCTGCGGCAGTATCTGGTGACGTCGTACCTGCCCGCGGTGGCCGACACTCCGGACGCCGTCGGGCGCGAGCGGTACGCCCTGGCCGCGCGTCGCTGGACCGGCTCCGCACTCGACCTCGAAGACGCCTACGCCTACGGGTGGGAGGAGTACCGGCGGCTGAGCGAGGAGATGCGCGTGGCTGCCGAGGCGGTCCGGCCCGGGCACACCCCGTCGGCCGTCATGGGTTACCTCGACGAACACGGTGCGGCGATCGACGGCGTCGAGGAGGTCCGGGACTGGCTGCAGCGGCTGATGGACGAGGCGATGGCCGACCTGGACGGCACGCACTTCGACCTGGCCGACCGGGTCAAGACCGTGGAGGCCCGGATCGCCCCGCCCGGCGGCGCCGCAGCACCCTATTACAGCCGCCCGTCGCTGGATTTCACCCGGCCAGGACGCACGTGGTTACCGACTCTCGGCGCTGAACGGTTCCCCACCTGGAACCTGGTGAGTACCTGGTATCACGAAGGCGTTCCGGGTCATCACCTGCAACTGGCGCAGTGGGCGCACCTGGCCGACCAACTGTCGCGCTACCAGGTCAGCATCGGCTCGGTGAGCGCCAACACCGAGGGCTGGGCGTTGTACGCCGAGCGGCTGATGGACGAACTGGGATACCTGACCGACCCGGCGCGCCGCCTCGGCTACCTCGACGCGCAGATGATGCGGGCCATCCGGGTGATCATCGACATCGGGATGCACCTGAAGCTGCGTATCCCGCGGACCGAGCACTTCCACCCCGGCGAGGTGTGGAGCCCGGAGCTCGCCCGGGAGTTCTTCGCCGCGCACAGCGGCCGTGATCAGGCGTTCATCGACTCCGAGCTGGTGCGCTACCTGGGCGCACCCGGCCAGGCCATCAGTTACAAACTGGGCGAGCGAGCCTGGCTGGCCGGACGCGAGGCGGCCCGAGCCGCGCAGGGTGATGCTTTCGACCTCAAGGCGTGGCACATGGCTGCGCTGTCGCTGGGTTCGCTCGGGCTCGACGACCTCTCCGACGAACTGGCTCGCCTGCCGTGACACCCGGAGCGCAGCGTTGATCACCGTCCTCAACTACGCCGTCATCGTCGCCTCGCTCGCCTACGCCGCATGGGCGCTGGTCGCCGTGGTCACCGGCCGCCCGCCGCGCGAGCCGTACGTCATCGGCGCCGGAGTCGTCGAGATCCTGATCCTGCTGCAGGTCGTGATCGCGATCGTGATGATGTTCGTCGACGGTGCTCCGGACGAGACCGCCACGTTCATCGGCTACCTGCTCACGGTCGTGGTGGTGCTTCCGCTCGGGTTGTTCTGGGCCTTGGCCGAGAAGACCCGGTGGGGTTCGGCCGTTCTGGTGGTGGCGGCGTTGGTGATCCCGGTACTGGTGGTCCGGCTGGACCAGATCTGGTCGGCAGGCGCGGCGTGAGCGAGCAGGCGGCGCACCGCGCCAGCGGGCCGGGTCGGTTGCTGGTGGCCGTCTATGCCGTGTTCGCGCTGGCGGCCAGCGCCCGGGCCGGGGTGCAGATCGCGACGAAGTTCGACGAGGCACCGTTGGCGTACCTGCTGTCGGCGTTCGCGGCGGTGGTGTACATCGTCGCGACCGTCGCGCTGGCCAGAGACGATGCGACCTCGCTGCGGGTGGCGCTGGTGGCGTGCTCGGTCGAGCTGGTCGGCGTGCTGGTGGTGGGCACGGTCACCGTCGTCGATCCCGGCGACTTCCCGGACGACACGGTCTGGTCGATGTACGGACGCGGCTACGGCTTCGTCCCGCTGGTGCTACCGGTTCTCGGCCTGTGGTGGCTGCGGCGCCGATGGCGGGCCAACCGCTAGCCTGCCTCGCGTGAGACGTAGGGACCGGCTGTACGCGTGGATCCGCGCGCATCCGCTCGTGCCCGACACCGCGCTGGCCGCGCTGTTGTTCCTCATGGTGGGCGTGCCGTCCGGGTACCGGTACGCCGACGGCACGGCTCACGTCATCCTCGCGACCGTCACTGCTCTCGGGCTGGTGTTCCGCCGGGTACGACCGGTCGCGTCCTTCGCGGTGGCCGCCGGGTGCGCGTGCGTGCAATGGGCCGCGGGAATCGATCTGACGCCGGCCAACGCCTTGTTGCTCCTGGCCTTCTACTCGATCAGTGCGTACGGGCCCCAGTGGGCCAGCCGCGCCGGACTGGGCGTCGGCCTGCTCGGCGCGGCGCTGGCGGGAGCGCGTTACATCGCGCCGTACTCGGACCTGAAATCGATCGTGTTCAGTGTCGTCGCCCTCAGCGCATTCGTGGTGGGGGCGTGGGCGCTCGGTGACGTGCGCAGGGTTCGCCAGGCCTACGTCGCCGAACTGGTCAACCGGGCTCAGCAGGCCGAACGCGAACGTGACCAGCAGGCCAAGATCGCCGTCGCGGACGAGCGGGCGCGGATCGCGCGTGAGATGCATGACGTCGTGGCCCACAATCTGTCGGTGATCGTCGTCCAGGCCGACGGCGGGCGCTATGCCGCCGAGCAGGACCCGAAAGCCGCCCTGCAGGTGCTCGAGACCATCGGCGACACCGGACGTGGGGCGCTGGCCGACATGCGGCGGCTGCTGGGCGTGTTGCGCGCACCGGAGGATTCCGGTGAGTTGGGCCCGCAGCCCGGCCTCGTCCTGCTGCCTGACCTGATCGCCTCGGTCCGCAAGGCCGGGCTCGACGTCGACTTCGGCGTAGACGGCGAACCGCGGGCTCTCGGGGCCGGGGCGTCGCTGGCGGTGTACCGAGCGATTCAGGAAGGACTGACGAACACGCTGAAGCACGCCGGACCGCACGCCCGCAGCCGGGTTCGGCTGGCCTACGATGCCGAACGGCTCACGGTCGAGGTGTCCGACGACGGCCCCGGCGCGTCAGCGTCGTCGTCCGCTGGCGGTCCGGGGCACGGCCTGATCGGCATGCGCGAACGTGTCGAGGCCTTCGGTGGCGAGGTCATGGCCGGGCCAGGCCCCGAGGGCGGATGGCGAATCCGGCTGACCATGCCGTACGACGATGGGAAGTGAGGGCGCGGTGCCGGTCAAGGTGTTCTTGGTCGACGATCAGCAGCTCGTTCGGGCCGGGTTCCGGATGGTGATCGAGTCCCAGCCCGACATGGAGGTGGTCGGCGAGGCCGGCGACGGCGACGAAGCCGTGCACGCGCTGGCGGCGACCTCGGCCGATGTCGTCCTGATGGACGTGCGGATGCCCGTGCTCGACGGCGTGGCGGCCACCCGCCGGCTGCGCCAGCGTGCCCAGGCGCCGAAGGTCGTCGTCCTCACCACGTTCGACTTGGACGAGTACGCGTTCGCTGCGATCAAAGCCGGCGCGAGCGGGTTTCTGCTGAAGGACGTACCGCCACCGACGCTGCTCGACGCGATCCGGTCGGTGCACTCCGGGGACGCCGTCGTGGCTCCGAGCACGACGCGGCGGCTGCTGGAGCGGTTCGCCACGCACCTTCCCGACGATGCGCTAGCCGCGTCGTCGACCTGGGAGCGCCTCACCGAGCGCGAGCACGAGATCGTCGCCGAGGTGGCCCGCGGGCGGTCCAACGCAGAGATCGCTGCCGCGCTGTTCGTCACCGAGGCGACCGTCAAGACCCATGTCGGGCGCATCCTGGCCAAGGTGGGGCTGCGCGACCGGGTGCAGTTGGTCGTGTTGGCTTATGAGACCGGCCTGGTCCGGCCGGGGTCTGCCTGAGCGGTCTGGGCGGGAACCCTGCGCGCTGCCGGGGAGGCGAGCAGACCGATGACGGCGGCGACCGCGACGACGCTGAGCGCTTGCAAGACACCCTGGTGGTCGCCCAGCCAGCCCAGCACGGGCGGCCCGGCGAGGAAGGCGGTGTAGCCGATCGATGCGACGACGCTGACTCTGGCCGCTGCGCGGGCGGGGTCGTCCGAGGCCGCACTCATCCCCAGCGGGAATCCCAGTGAGGCGCCCAGGCCCCAGATCACGATGCCCACCGCGGCGATCGGCAGAGCAGAGCCGAAGACCACGAGCAGGACACCGACGGTGGCCATCGAGCCGGTGAGCCGCAGCACGAAGAGCCGCCCGAATCGATCGATCAGGTTGGAGCCGACCACCCGCCCGACCGTCATCGCGGTCACGAAGATCGCGAAGCCACCGGCGCCCACGGCGTTGCTGACGTCGTAACCGTCGACCAGGCCCAGGGCCAGCCAGTCGTTGGCGATCCCCTCGATCAGGGCGAAGCTCAGCACCAGGACGCCGACGGCCAGCGTGCGAGGCTCGCGCCACGCGGTCCAGACCGACACATCCGCGGGCCGTTCCACGTCGTCGTCGGCCTCGACGGCACGTGGCAGGAAGTTTCTCACGGCCACCAGGGTCGTGGCGGTGACCAGCACACCGGTGGCCACGAGGTGCGCGACCACCGTGACGCCCAGCGCGGTGGCGCCCGCGCCCACGCCGGCTCCGACCACCGTTCCCAAGCTGAACGCGGCGTGGAACCGCGGCATGATGGTCCGCCCGATCAGGCGCTCGACCGCCGCGCCTTCGACGTTCATCGCGACGTCCCACCCGCCGGAGCCGAAGCCGAGGGCGGCCAACCCGGCCGCGGTGAGCAGGACACTGTCGACCGCGCCGCTGCCGATGCCGGCGAGGACGAGCCCGACGCCGACGATGACGGATCCGCCGGCCACGGTGCGGGCCGCGCCGATCTTGCTGATGACGAACCCCGCGGACGGTAACGCCAGCAGCGAGCCGACGGCCAGCGCCAGCAACATCCGGCCCAGGTCGCCGGCGGTGATGCCGAGCAGATCGCGCACGTGCGGGATCCGCGACATCCAGGTGGCGATGGCCATGCCGTTGACGGCAAACACGATGGCCACAGCGTTGCGGGCGGAGTAGGGCACCAGAGTCCTCAGCGAAGGATCGAATCGATTCGAGTCAACTTCGATATTCTCCGTTGCGTCATAGGCTGGGCGCAACTCGGATTCTGGGGAGCGAGATCGTCATGGGTGAGCGCGTCACCCTCGCCGGCGTGGCCGCGCGGGCCGGCGTGTCGCCGTCCACGGCCTCGCTGGCGTTCAGCGGCTCCGGGCCCGTCGCGGCGGCCACCCGCGAGCGTGTCCTGGACGCCGCGCGTGAACTCGGCTACCTGGGCCCGGACCCCATCGCGAGATCGTTGCGCCGGGGCCGCTCCGGCATCGTCGGGGCCTTGATCGGGGAACGACTGCTCTACGCCTTCCGCGACCCGGTCGCAGCCGCCCTGCTGGACGGCCTGGCCGAAGCCCTCACGCCGGAAGGCACCGGTCTGCTTCTCCTCTCCGGCGACGCGGCCCGCACCGGGCCCACGCCGGAACAGGTGTCGCGCATGCCCGTCGACGCCGTCGTGTTCGCGACCTGCGGTGCCGACGACGACCCGCTGCTCGACGTGTTCCTGAGCCGGGGCGTGCCCATTGTGGCCGTCGACGGCCCGGACCGGCCCGACCTCGTATTGCTCGACGTCGACGACTACGGCGGCACTCTCGACCTCGCCCGGCATCTGGCCCAGCTGGGTCATCGGCGGGTGGGCGTGGTGACGCTGCCGCTGCGCCTGGACGGCCGGAGCGGCCCCGTCGACGACGCCCGGCGGGCGGTCATCGGCTTCGCCGACTGCCGGCACCGCCTGGCCGCGGTCGAAGACGTCTTCGGCCCGGTCGAGGTCACCGAAGCCTCCGCGAATGACATCGACGAGGGCCAACGCGTGGCCCGGCAGCTGCTCACCCGGCAGCGGCCGACCGCCGTCGTCGCCCAGAGCGACCTGCTCGCCGTCGGGGTCATGCGGGCCGCAGCGGCGATGGGCATCGACGTCCCGGCCGATCTCAGTGTGGTCGGATTCGACGGCATCGACACCCCGTGGCTGGGCGAGCACACGCTGACCACGGTGGTGCAGCCGAGCGCGGAGAAAGGCCGGACCGCGGGGCAGATGGTGACGCGCTTTCTCGCCGGGGAACGTCCCGACAACGTCCGCTTGCCGGTCCGCGTGCACATCGGGTCGACCTCGGCGCCGCCGTACGACCTTGGTCGTACGACAGGTGCGGACTGACGGCTGACGACTCGCGCCGCGGTCACGACGAGGCTGGACGGCGTGACGATACCGACTGACCGCCACACCAAGGCCGCGAGCGCTGTCGCGGACGCCGTCCGCGCCGAAGCGCTCACCAAGATCTACGGCACCGGGGACACCGCCGTGCGCGCGCTCGATCACGTCGACGTCAGCTTCCGCGCCGGGCGGTTCACCGCCATCATGGGCCCGTCCGGATCCGGCAAGTCCACGCTCATGCATTGCCTGGCCGGGCTCGACGCCGCCACGTCCGGGCGCGTGGTGCTCGGCGGAACCGACCTGAGCGGGCTCGACGACACGGCGCTGACGCTGCTGCGCCGCGACCGGGTCGGCTTCGTCTTCCAGGCGTTCAACCTGCTGCCGACGTTGGACGCGAAGGCGAACGTGCTGCTGCCGCTCCGCCTGGCCGGCCGGCAGCCGGAACCGGAATGGTTCGACACGGTGGTCGACGTCCTCGGCCTACGGGACCGCCTCGGTCACCGCCCCAGCGAACTCTCCGGTGGCCAGCAGCAACGGGCCGCCATCGCCCGCGCCCTGATCACCCGGCCCGACGTCGTCTTCGCCGACGAGCCGACCGGGAACCTCGACTCCCGCTCGGGCATCGACGTGCTCGACCTGCTGCGCACCAGCGTCCGCGACCTGGGCCACACCGTCGTGATGGTCACCCATGACCCGGCTGCAGCCGCCTACGCCGACCGCGTCGTCCTCCTGGCCGACGGCCGGGTCGCGGGCGAGATCGACGAACCGACCGTGGACACCGTCATCGACGGCTTGCGCGAGTTGGGAGGCTGACCATGTTCGGGATCACGATGGCGCGGCTACGCGCGCACCCACGGCGGCTCGTCCTGACCACGGTGGTCGTGGTGTTGTCCGTGGGGTTCACCGCCGGAACCCTGATCCTGGCCGACTCGCTGAACCAGGCCGCCTCCCTCCAGGAGATGCCGGACGCGAAACACCTGGAGGTCCCGCTGTTGATGCTCGGCGCCGTGGCGCTGATCGTCGCTGCGTTCGTCATCGCCAACACGTTCCGCATCCTGGTCGCCCAGCGCACTCGGGAACTGGCGCTGCTGCGCACGGTCGGGGCGACCCGACGGCAGGTACGCACGGGCGTGCTGGTCGAGGCCGCGGTGGTCGGGGCGCTCGGCAGTGCGGCCGGGCTGGCGTTGGGCGCGGTGAGTGCCGCCGGCATCGGGCGGGCACTCAGCGCCGATCACGGGTCGATGCCGTTGGTGGTCTCAGCCTCCACCGTCGTCGCGTCGATGCTGGTCGGGATGCTCGTGACGGTCGGGTCCGCGGTCGCGCCCGCGGCCGCGGCGACCAGGGTGGCGCCGCTGGCCGCGGTACGCGCGGTGCCGGACGGGGTGGACAGCCCGGGCGCCAGGCGCCGGCAAACCGGCGTCGGGCTCACGTTGATCGCCGTCGGTGTCGCCGGGCTGGGCCTGGGCGTGTCGGTGGGGCTCGGGGCCGGCATCGTCGTGGTCGTGTTCGCTGCTGCCGTGTGTTTCCTGGGCATCCTGCTGCTCGGGCCCCGGATCGTGCCGCCCATGCTGCGCATCACGGGGGCGCTGGCGGGACGAGCTGCCGGGCGGGGGCGGTCCACGGTGGAGCTGGCGACGGCGAACTCGGTACGCCATCCACGGCGGGCGGCGGCGACGTCAGCGGCGCTGATGATCGGGGTGACCATGGTGATCGGTTTCGTCACCGTCGCCGAGTCCGCCCGGGCCAGCGTCGGTGTCGTGCTGGACGCGCGGGTACCGGCCGATTTCGTGCTGAGTCCGGTCGAACCCGGGGGCCTGTCCGACGAGGCGATCCGCGCCGTCGACGACCTGCCTGAGACCGGCGCGAGCGTGGAGCTCTACACCGCGATCGTCGACACCGGGGAAGTGGGCACGGTGGAGGTGCTCGGTACCGACCTCCAGCGCTGGGCGCAGATCGCCCAGCTGGACGGCGACGGAAACATCGCCGACATCGCGGCCGGTGACGTCGCGATCGACGGCGGCACGGCCGACGAGTTCGGGCTCGGCGTCGGTGACACCGTGACCGTCTTCGGCCAAGAGTTGCCGATCGGCTACATCGTGGACACCCGGACCATGTACCACACGGGCTTGGTCCTGGCGCCGGCGACGTTCCGGGCCTTGGCGCCGGAGGCGGCGTCGGGGCCGGAGTACTTCGCCGTGGACACCGCCGACGGCGTGTCCCCGTCGCGCGCGCACGCTGCCATCGAGGAGACGTTGCAGGCCTGGCCGGACATCATGCTCCGCAACCACGTCGAGGCCAAGGAACGGTTGAACCGCGGCCTCGACCAGACCGTCAGCGTCGTCGTGGCCATCCTCGGTGTCGCGGTGATCATCGCGGTCATCGGGATCGCCAACACGCTCTCGCTGTCGGTGCACGAACGGCGGCGCGAGATCGGGGTGTTGCGGGCGGTCGGCCTGACCAAGGCCCAGACCATGCGCCTGCTCGGTGTCGAAGCCGTGTTGACCGCGCTCGTGGGGGCGTTGACCGGGGTCACCGTGGGGGTGGGGTTCGCGTACGCGGCGGTGCTCAGCATGGAGCGGATGATCTTCGTGGTGCCATGGGGCTACGTAGCGCTGACCTTCGTGGTGGCCGGAGCGCTCGGCGCGGTGGCCGCACTCGGTCCCGCGCGCCGTGCCGCCCGGATGTCACCGGTGGTCGCGCTGGCAACGGAATGATCGGGTTCGCCGTTCGAGGTTGGTCAGATGTTGCGTTGGCCGATGGTGAAGCGGCCGTGGTCGACGATCATGGGTCAGTTGTGGCGCTCTGGCTGCTGATCATGGGTCGCCTACGGCGTCATCGCGCCGGTACCGACTCATGATCACCGAATCGTCGACCACGATCTTCGCTTAGCCTTGTCGTTTGTGAGCGAGGAACGTCCGGCCCGTCTCGAGGTGGGCGTGGTCGGGACCGGCCGGGTCGGAGCCGTCCTCGGCGCCGCCCTGGCCGAGGCAGGGCACCACGTGGTCGCCGGGTACGGAGTCTCATTGACCAGCCGCACCCGAGCCGGAGCCTTGTTGCCCGGGGTTCCGCTGGTCAGCGTCGACGAGGTGTTCGCCCGGTCGGGGCTGGTGTTGCTCACCGTGCCCGACGACGTGTTGCCGGCCCTGGTCGACGGGTTGGCGAACACCGCCGCGGTGCGGGCGGGACAGCTGATCGCGCACACCAGCGGCCGGTACGGCATCAGCGTGCTCGACCCCGTGACGCGCGCTGGCGCGCTGCCGTTGGCCCTGCACCCCGCGATGACGTTCACCGGCACGTCGGTGGATCTGCAGCGCCTGGCCGGCGCGACCTTCGG
>JAJYTA010000303.1 GCA_021793295.1 Actinomycetes bacterium | reverse complement strand
CGCATCAACAGGCGTGCATGGGTGGTGGCCCAGGGAATTTCCAAGTGAACATGATCATTCGACAGCAGGGGTCCAGGGTGGGGTGCGGAGCAAGGCCGGGACGGCCAGGCCGTGCGCGGCTCGCACCGCGTGGGCGGACGCCGCAACAGCGGGATCGCCGTTCATCATCGCCTGTATGTCGAGGACGGTGGCTGTCACGCGTGGGTCCGAGCTGTCGGCGGCCGCGGCGGCGGCCGCCTCGATGGCGGCGCGGGCTTGCGGGCCGGCCGGTCCGGTGAGGCGGACGACGCAGGCCCAGGAGTCGACCGCTTCGGCCGGCAGCCCGGCGTCCATCAGCCGTCGGGCCGCGGTCTCGTGCAACTCGGCGGCTTCCCGCGGGTGCCCGTCGTGCTCTGCGAGTACCGCACGACACTGACCGACCCGGCCCCAGACCTCGCTGATCCGCACCACCAGGCCGGAGTCCTCCAGCGCGGCCACCATCCGGCGCGCCACCTCGACCTCGCCGGTGAACAGCACCGCACGCGCCAGCGCCGCCTTCGCCGGCGCGGCGACCTCGATCAGGTCCAGGTCGTCGATGAAGTCCAGAGCCTCCCGGAGCAGTCCGGCGGCACCGGCGTGGTCGCCGCGCGCCCCGCGGACCATGGCCCGCCGCAGCGCCGCGCGCTGCTGTCCCCACCGGTCCTTGCACGACCGGTACAGCGCTGCCGCGGTGACGAATTGCGCCTCCGCCTCGTCGAGCCGGCCGCGTACCAGCGCGCCGAGGCCATGGACCATGGCACAGCCGGCCAGCGTCCACTGATCACCGTCGGCCGTGGTCACCGCCAACGACTCGCGTAACGCCGCATCGCCTTCGTCCCAGCGTCCGAGCCGGTGCAGGGCATGCGCGCGGGCGAGCAGCCCGAAGCCGACCTCGGCGCGGCAGCACTCCGGATGCTGTGCTGCCAGGCGCTGCATCCGTGCCCCGTAGCTGACGGCGACGTCGGGATGACCGAAGATCGAGCCCAGGTGGGTTGCCCAGGCCAAGGCTCGGATGGCCACCTCCGGGCCGCTGGTCGCCAGCTTCATCGAAGCGACGACGAGCTCCCATCGTGGGCTGCGTCCCTCACGCATCCAGGCGATGTAGCCCAGGGCGCCGACGAGCCCCTGGGCGACGTCGCCCAGGCCGTACTCCACCGCGCGAGCATGCGCGGCGCGGATGTTGGCATCCTCACGCATCAGCCGGGTGACGGTCTCGGCCTGCCGCTCGGTCTTGAGCGCCGGCATGAGCTCGGCCGCGAGGTCGGCGTAGATCTGCGCATGGGCCAGATGCGCCTCCTTCTCGACGCCGAAGTCGCCCAGCCGCTCGGCCGCGTAGACACGCATCGTCTCCAGCAGCCGGAACCGCGCGGCGCCCGGCGGACCGTCCACCTGCACCATCGACCGGCTGACGAGGTGTTCGATCCGGTTCAGCGCCGCGTGCTCACTGTGGCCGCCGAGCAGGACCAGCAGCCGCTGCGCCTGGTGAACCGCGAACGAGCCGCGGAACACCGACAACAATGCGAACGCCAGCCGGTCGTGCTCTTCGAGCAGGTCGTAACTCCACTCGACCACGGCCCCGAGGGTGCGGTGCCGTTCGGCCGCGGTCCGGACCCCCTCGGTGAGCAGTCCGAATCGGTCGTCGAGCAACCGGGACACCTCGTCGAGGCCGAGCACCTTGATCCGGACGGCAGCCAGCTCCAGGGCCAGCGGCAGCCCGTCGAGGCGGCGGCAGATGTTGGCCACCGTACGCAGCTGGTACTCGTCGACGTCGAGGCCCGGCTGCGCGGAGCGAACTCGGTCCAGAAGCAGCCGTACCGAGGCGAAATCTTCGAGCTGCCGCGCGTCGGACTCCGGCGACGGCATCGGCAACGGGGCGACGACATAGGTCGTCTCGCCGGGCACGTTCAGCGCTTCCCGGCTGGTGGCCAGGACCGTGATGGCCGTGGTGCGGGCCAACAGCTGCGCGGCCAGCATCGCCGCGTCCTCGATGAGATGCTCGCAGTTGTCCAGGATGACCAACAGCTGCCGGTCGGAGAGCACGTCGCACAGCACGTCGACCGACCGGCGCGCCCCGCTGCCGGCGTTGGCCGGGCTGGACGACGCGATGACCGGTCCGAGCGCGTCGAGGACCCCGCCGGCGAGGTCGTCACCGTCGCGGTATTCGATCAGGTCGAGCACGGCGACGCCGTGCGCCGTCACCGGAGCGCAGGAGTCCACGAGCGCTTGAACCGCCTCGACGGCGAGCCTCGTCTTTCCCACGCCGCCGGCCCCGGTCAACGTCAACAGCCGCGTTGTGGTCAGCAGCTCGGCCACGCGTTCCCGGTCGGATTGCCGGCCGATGAACGAGGTGGCCGGGCGGGCGATCCGGGTCGGCCCGAGGAAGCGCAGGCCGCCACGGCGGGGGTCCTTCTGGTGCAGGACCATCGCCTCCAGCTCACGCAGCCGCGGCCCCGGGTCGAGCCCGTACCGGTCGCGCAACTGCCGCCGTGCCTCGACGTAGACCGCCATCGCCTCGGCTTGGCGGCCCTGGCCGTACAGGCCGAGCATCCGCAGCGCCCACAGCTCCTCGACTTCGGGATGGCGTCGAGTCGCGTCGACGAGCACGGCGGCGATCTCGTCGTACCGTCCGGCCTCGACCTCCAGTGCCAGGCTCTCCTGCAGGATCTGCAGTCGCAGTTCGGCCAACCGGGCCGCTTCGTCAGCCAGAACCGGCACGTGCCACAACTCGTCGTAGGCGCGCTCGCCGCGCCACTGGCTCAGCGCCTGGGCATACGCTGCCGCGGCCTCGTCGGTGCCCGACCGCGCCCGCCACTGCCGCGCTTGGCGCACCGCCGCCTCGAACCGCACCGCATCGATGGCCTCCGGCGGCAGGGACAGGACGTAGCCGTGGTCGGTGGCCCGGA
>JAJYTA010000302.1 GCA_021793295.1 Actinomycetes bacterium | reverse complement strand
CAGCCCGGAGGTGGACGAGGTCGACGCCGTCGTGATGGCCGTTCCGGCCGCGCCGGCGGCTCGGCTGCTGCGCCCGGAGTGCCCAGCCGCCGCGGCGGAATTGGCCGGTGTGGAAGCCGCCAGCATGGCCATCGTCACTCTGGCTCTGCCGCGCTCAGCCTTCCCGACCCTGCCGTCGACGTCGGGTTTCCTGGTGCCGCCCGTGGACGGCCGGTTGGTCAAGGCCGTGACGTATTCGTCGGTGAAGTGGCCGTGGCTGGGTGCGGCAAGCGGTGACCTCGTGGTGCTGCGGGCGTCGATCGGCCGGCACGGCCAGGTCGCCGAGCTGCAACGAGACGACGCGGACCTGGTGACCGGAGTACTCGCTGACCTGCGTGACGCGACGGGCTTGTCCGGCACGCCCGTCGACTCGAGGGTCACGCGCTGGGGTGGCGCGTTACCGCAGTACACCGTGGGCCATGTCGAGCGGGTGGCCCGGATTCGGGCGGCTGTCGACGCGACACCGGGTCTTGCGGTCTGCGGAGCGCTGTACGACGGCGTCGGCGTGGCGGCGTGCGTGGCCTCCGCCCGAGCGGCAGCGCGCAGGGTGGTCGACGAGCTGGCTGCGCAACATGTCAGGATCGGGTCATGAGCGAAACGTCGCCTCGGGTCAATGCCCGGGAGCTCAATCAGGTGATCCGCTACACCATGTGGTCGGTCTTCCGGCTGCGTGAACCCTTGGGCACCGCAGACCGTGCGCCCATGGCCGCGGAGGTCGATGACCTGTTCGCCGAGCTCGCCGGCAAGGACGTCGTCGTGCGAGGCACGTACGACGTCTCGGGCCTGCGCGCCGACGCCGACGTGCTGATCTGGTGGCACAGCGAGCACATCGAGCAACTGCAGACCGCTTATCAGCGGTTTCGTTCGACGGCGCTGGGATCGCGCATGGATCCCGTCTGGTCGCAGGTGGCCCTGCACCGGCCGGCGGAGTTCAACAAGAGCCACATCCCGGCCTTCCTCGCCGACGAGGAGCCGCGGGGCTATGTCTGCGTGTACCCGTTCGTCCGCTCCTACGAGTGGTACTTGCTGCCGGACAGCGAGCGGCGCGCGATGCTCGCCGAGCACGGGCAAATGGCGCGCGAATATCCGGACGTGCGGGCTAACACGGTGGCGTCGTTCGCGCTCGGTGACTACGAGTGGATGCTGGCTTTCGAGGCTGACGAACTGCACCGCATCGTTGACTTGATGCGTCACCTGCGGGGATCGGTCACACGGAGGCATGTGCGCGAGGAGACTCCCTTCTACACCGGGCGGCGGCTGTCGACCGGTGATCTGGTGGCGGCATTGCCGTAGACCGCAGCCGTCGTCAGAACGGTGCTGGTTCGTCGACGCATGTGGCGGCTGCTGCGCTTGGCGTGGTGACAGGGCCGATGATCTCGGGATCCACGGCGTAGTGGAGGCCGGCGGGGGTCGTCCACCAGGTCATGCCCCGAGCATCGGTGTGAATGGTGTAGCCGTGGTGGGTGCGGGCGAAGTGGTGAGCGTCGTGCAGCGCCCACGTGTTGGCGGCGCTGGTGGCTCCGCCGCGGTTGAACGGCTGTTTGTGGTCGATGTCCGCGGCAGTGGCCGGGTGTTCGCAGGTTGGTAGTCGACACGTCCGGTCGCGTGCAGCGACGAACGCGGCCAGGCGTGCCGGCGGCGCGTAGGTTGTCCGCCCGTAGTCGAGCAGCTCGCGGGTGACAGGATCGGTGAGGAGCCGTCGCCACGGACCTTCGGTGCTGATACGCCTCGAGGCGTCGGCGGTGATGGGTCCGAACCCGTCCAGCCAACCCGGCTGTTCGTCTGCGCCGAACAGGGTCGATGCGGCGACAGTGACACCAACGGCGGCCGCTCGTCCATGCCGCCGCCCCAGCCAGGCGACGTCGTCGCTCTGCCGATCGGCGCTGGTCGCTGCGGTCTTCGTGCCGTCAGCGCCATGGCGAGCGTCGTTGGAGCTGGTGGCAGCGGCGGTGCTGGTCGCGCCGGGGCTGGTGGCGCCAGGGCTGGTGGTGTCGCGGCCGTTGGTGTCATCGGTGGCGGCAACGGCGGTGGCGGCAACGGCGGTGCAGGCTGGATTGCAGCAGCCGAGGTGGGCGAGGTCGAGGCCGGTCCAGCCGAGGCCGGTCAAGGTGTCGAAGCGGAGTTGGTCGAGGTTTCGTTCGTCGCCCTGCTCGCGAACACGGCGGGCGGCGGCGTCGATGGCCGTGTACAACGCGGCGAGGTCTTCGGCCGGGCCGTACAGGTTCATGCTCGCCATGCCGTCGTTGCCGCCGGGATCGGCCGGTTCGGGCCGAGACACCCGGCGTTGGTCGGCCGCCGTCCGGCGGCGCTGCTCAGCGGCGTCGGGATCAGCGGCGATGACCTCGCGGCGCAGCGCGCGGTCCAGCTGCGCCCGGGTCTTGCGCGAGGCGATCGGCAGAACCCGCGCTTCGACCTCGCGCCGCAGCGACACGTCGCCCAAACAGCGAGTTCGTTCGACGATCAGGCGGGCCTTGTCAGCATCGATCCGCCCACAGGTCAACGCCGTCAGGGTGTCGGGCAGATCGTGGACCAGCTCGACCGCCACCGCGACGCGGTTCTTGGCCCGCCCGGGTGCCCACGCCAACGCCAGCGACACCTCGTCGCCCGCGGGTTCGATGGCGCGATGCTCGTGCAGCACGTCGATGGGGCAGCTACAGCGCGCGTACTCCGGGCGCTCGCACAGTTCGGCCAGCGCTTGCACCTGCAATGCCTCGACATGAGCCACGAGCCGGTGGATGGCCTGAATCGCCAGCACCAGGTCATGGGTGTCGACCTCACCGAGATCCAGCTCGCTCAGCCAGGCTGCCAGGAGCGGGCCGGGTGGTTGCCTTGCTTGCGCCGCGAACTCACCATCATGCCGCTTCTCATCGTCATCGCGCCCCGACTCGCCGTCGTTCTCA
>JAJYTA010000301.1 GCA_021793295.1 Actinomycetes bacterium | reverse complement strand
GCTGGCCGAGCTCGAACGGCGCGGCCAGGAGGCGGGGTGGACCATCGTGCCGATGACCCTCGACGTCGCCTCCGACGAGGCGGTCGAGCGGTGCGCCGCCGAGTTGGCCGAGCGGTTCGAGAGCATCGACACCTTGGTGTGTGCCGCGGGCATCCAGCGGTACGGCACGGTCGAAGAGACCAGCATGGCGCTGTTCGACGAGGTCGTCGGGGTGAACTTCCGGGCGGTGTTCGCCGTGTGCCACTGGTTGATGCCGCTGCTGCGCGCCGAGGGCGGCGGGTCCGTGGTGGTCGTGTCCTCGGTGCAGGCCTACGCCACCCAGACCCGGGTCGCCGCGTACTCGGCCACGAAGGGCGCCTTGCTGTCGCTGGTCAAGGCGATGGCCGTGGACCACGCCGCTGACGGCGTGCGGGTCAACGCCGTCTGCCCGGCCTCGGTGGACACCCCGATGCTGCGCTGGGCCGCGGACAAGTTCGGTGGCGGCCGGCCCAACGACGAGATCGTCGCCGAGTGGGGCCGCACGCACCCGATCGGGCGGGTGGCCCGGCCCTCGGAGGTGGCCGACGCCATCGCTTACCTCGCGAGTCCGCAGGCGAGCTTCATCACCGGCGCCGACCTGCGCGTCGACGGGGGCGTCATCTCTTCCCTCGGTGTCCCGCTGCCGGATGCGAGCCCGGGGGAGAGCTGAGGGCATGCACATCGTCGATGTCCGCGCGACCACGGTCACCGTTCCGCTGCATGCGCCGCTGCGCCACAGCAACGGCGCGCACTGGGGCCGGTTCGTCCGCACCGTCGTGGAAGTCGAAGCGGACAACGGGCTGATCGGGCTGGGCGAGATGGGTGGCGGCGGGCAAAGCGCCGAGGCCGCGGTGCGCGGCCTGCGCGACTACCTCGTCGGCCACGATCCGGCCCGGACCGAGGTGCTGCGGTTCATGCTGGCCAACCCGACGGCCAGCCTGTACAACAACCGCACGCAGCTGCTGGCGGCCATCGAGTTCGCCTGCCTCGACTTGCAGGGCCGCCACCTCGGCGTCCCCGTGCACGAGCTGCTGGGCGGGCGGGTGCGCGACCGGGTGCCGTTCGCCAGCTACCTGTTCTTTCGCTACCCGGGACCCGACGGCAGCGGCGAGGTCCGCACGCCTGATCAACTCGTCGAGCACGCCCGCGAGCTCAAGACCCAGCACGGGTTCAACGTCCACAAGCTCAAGGGCGGCGTGTTCGCGCCGGAGTACGAGCTGGCCTGCTACCGCGCCCTGGCCGAGGCGTTTCCGCACGACCGGCTACGCCACGACCCGAACGCCGCGTTGTCGCCCGAGCAGGGCATCCGCTTCGCCAGGGCCATCGAAGACCTCCACAACGACTACTTCGAAGACCCGACGTACGGCCTGAACGGCCTGCGCCGCGTGCGCGAGCGCACCACGGTGCCCATCGCCACGAACACCGTGGTGGTCAACTTCGAGCAACTGGCGGCGAACGTGCGCGACCCCGCCGCCGACGTCATCCTGCTGGACACGACGTTCTGGGGTGGCATCCGGGCGTGTGTGCGTGCCGCCGGGGTCTGCGAGACCTTCCAACTCGGGGTGGCCGTGCACTCGTCGGGCGAGCTCGGCATTCAGCTGGCCACCATGCTGCATCTCGGCGCGGTCGTGCCGAACCTGTCGTTCGCCGCCGACGCGCACTACCACCATCTGACCGACGACGTGATCGACGGCGGCAAGCTCATCTACCGCGACGGCGCGATAGACGTCCCGTCGGCCCCCGGGCTCGGCGTGACGTTGAACCGCGACAAGCTCGCCGAGTATGCCGAGCTGTACCGAGAGCTCGGCGGCTATCCGTATGACCGCGACCCGGGCCGTCCCGGGTGGTTCCCGTTGCTGCCCAACGCCGATTGGGCCGACCCGGCCGCGTCCGGCCCGGTCGATCTGCCGTTGAGGTGAGGACCGCCATGCCTGCCATCCCGACCGTGGACGACTTCGAGAGCGACGTCGTCACCCAGCGATTCGACGACATGGTCAACCCGCCCGGGCTGACCAACTTCCTCGGCTCGGCCCAAGTCGACCACGACATCACCGGCATTCGAAGCGTCAACATCGCGCCGTACTCGCACGGCGACACGATCACCGGGGTGCTCTCGCTCGACGGGCGGCTGTTCCGGTCCTTCGGCGTGCCGGTCTCGATGCGCTGGCGCCCCGACCGGGTCACCCGGTGGACCCAGGTGGGCGAGCTGGCGATCACCACCACGACCGTCATGCCGCGCGAGATCGCGGGCGTCGTGGTGAACATCGAGGTCACGAACACCTCCGAGCACGCCCGGCAGGTGTGCCTGGGGCTGTCGGTCGCCTCGACCGTCACGCGTGCGGCGGACGGGTGGCGTGAGCCGTCACCGCCCGCGGAGGCCAACGACCTGCAGGCCGTGTCCGGCCGCGCGACGGTGATCGGGCGCGCCCGCACGTCGGCGGCGGTGTCGGTGCAGGGCGTGGACGTGGCCGGCGCCCGCGTTCGCGACCGGGTCATCGAGGTCGATGCGCGCATCGATCCCGGTCAGACCTACCGGCTCGGATTCGTGCACGTCACCGACGGCGACGACGAAGGCGCGCTGGCGGCCTTCGACACCGCCGCCGCCGACGTCCCGGGGCTCGTCCAGGCAGCGCACACGGCGTGGAACCGCACCCTGCGCGCCGCGTTCACCCCGGGCAACGACGAGTTCAGCGGCCACCTGCCCGTCCTCGAAACCAGCAACGCCGCGCTGCGGCGGCTGTACTGGTGGGGCGCCATGGGCACCATCTGGTTCCGCCGCGACAACCCCGTCAGCGTGCTGGGGCGCGTCTACGACACGCTGATGCCCAGATATTGGCAGACCACGACGTTCATCTGGGACTTCAGCCTCAGCTCGATGGTGCACGCGCTGCTGGACCCGGTGCCGATGCGACGCCAGATCGAGCATT
>JAJYTA010000300.1 GCA_021793295.1 Actinomycetes bacterium | reverse complement strand
TCCAATCTCGTCCAAGCACTCGCTGCCTGACGAGTTCAGGCGATGGCCCGCTCGGGCCGGTGGGTCTCCCGCTCAGTGATCACCTGGTCCGCGAGGCCGTACTCGATGGCCTCGCGGGCATTGAACGTGATGTCCCGGTCGATGTCGGACCTGATCTTGGCCACCGGGTGGCCGGTGTGGCGGCTGAGGATCTCTTCCATCTCGGCGCGCACCTTCGCCACCTCTTTGGCCTGCACGGCCAGGTCCGGCAACGTCCCCCGGGCCTGACTCGACGGCTGGTGCAGCGTCACCTTGGCATGGCGGAGCATCGATCGTTTGCCGGGAGCACCGGCGGCCAGCAGCACAGCCGCTGCCGACGACGCCTGCCCCATGCACACCGTCGCGACGTCGGGCCGGATGAAGTGCATCGTGTCGTAGATCGCGGTCAGCGCGCTGAACGAGCCGCCCGGTGAGTTGATGTAGAGGCCGATCTCGGCGTCGGGGTCCGAGAACTCCAGATGCAGCAGCTGGGCCATGACGACGTTGGCCACGCCGTCGTCGATCTCGGTACCGAGGAAGATGATCCGGTCGGACAGCAGCCGCGAGTAGATGTCGTAGGCCCGCTCGCCGGTGGGGGTGCGTTCGACGACCGTGGGAATCGTGTACTGGCTCATGCGCCCACCCCCACCGGCTGACGCACGACCGAGGGCCGGACGTCGTCGACGGTCTCCACGATGTGGTCGATGAAGCCGTAGGCCAACGCCTCCTCCGCGGTGAACCACCGGTCGCGGCGGCTGTCGGCCTCGATCGTCTCCGGCGACTGCCCGGTGTGCTCGGCCGTCAGCCTCGTCATCAGTGCGCTGGTGCGCTCGAGCTGCTGCGCATAGATCTCGACGTCGGCAGCGGTGCCACCGAAACCGGCCGAGCCCTGATGCATCAGGACCTGAGCGTGCGGGAGGCTGAACCGCTTGCCTGGTGTCCCCGCGCACAGCAGGAACTGCCCCATGCTCGCCGCCAGGCCCATGGCCAGCGTGCTGACGTCGTTGGGGATCAGCCGCATGGTGTCGTAGATGGCCAGCCCGGCACTGACCGAGCCGCCGGGCGAGTTGATGTAGAGGCTGATGTCGCTGCGCGGATCTTCGGCCGACAGTAGCAACAGCTGTGCGCACAGCCGATTGGCCACCGAGTCGTCGACCTCGGCGCCGAGCACGATGATGCGCTGGTGAAGCAGCCGCGTGGACAGTTGCTCGTCGAGCCTGCCCGCGGACGCCGCGTCCTGCGCTACCGCAGTGTTCATGGTGTCTCCCCTGGTTGGCGATGCATCGCCGGCTCGTGCGGCGACACGTTCGATCCTGTGCCGCCGCCGCTGACCCGACCAAGACAATCTGCTGCGAGCAGAGAAACGCTGCTGCGAGCAGAAACGTCGGTGCGGGGGCGAACGATGCACGCCCGCCGGGACGATCGCCTCTAGCCGGGTGTTGCCGGGCGCAGGTGGACTGAGACCGGTCGAACGAAAGGAGGAACACATGAACCAGGCACCCGACGTACGCCGGACCATCCCGGATCTGTTCGACTGGGTCGAGGATCTGCCGAACCTGTTTCCGTGGCCCAGCCCGCTCGCCGGCCAACGGACGTTCCGGCTCGAGGAGCGCATCGACGACGACAAGTACGTGGTGCGCGCGGAGCTCCCCGGCATCGACCCGGATCGAGACGTCAGCGTCGAGGTCGAGGACGACCGGTTGACCATTCGCGCCGAGCGTCGCGACGAGCGGCAGGAGGAAGGCCGCTCGGAGTTCCACTACGGCCGGTTCCAGCGCCGCACGCTGCTGCCGAAAGGCGCCGACGGATCGAAGGCGTCCGCCACGTACGAAGCGGGAATTCTCGAAGTCACCGTCCCGATCGTCGAGACTCCTGCGGCGTCGAAACGCATCCCGGTCAAGACCAGCTGACCGCGGCCCTGGGGCGCGGCCCGGCGTTCGACGTTCATCGTGACGGTGACCGGGGGCACTGAGGAGGCGTGTCCTCGTCGATGCACAGGTTCGCGACGTGAGCGCCGGGCCCGTCCACCCGCCGGTCGTCGAACTGGACCCGGATGATGCGGCTGTGGCCCGGCTGGATGATCTCTCGCCGCGGCTGGATCTAGCAGCTACTGATAATCCGAATTATCCCTGCGCGAAGTCTTGACGCCGACAGGTCGCGCGGTCGAGAGTCGTCGAAGTCGACCCCGGCCAGCGAAAGGTGTCCGCCCCGATGCCCTCGACCCGTCTCGTCGCCACCCGTGCCGCACGCCGGGCTCTGGTGATCTTTCTGGCGCCGATGCTCCTCGCACCGATCCTGCTGGCGGCGCCCTCGGCAGCGGCCGGCGTCGAGACGCCTCCGGACCGGTCCGCGCGGGGGTCGGCGCAGCTGGCGGTGGTGCCGCTCGACGACCGGCCGGCCAACGTCTACGTCCCGGCGATGACGGCCGCGAGCGCCGGAGTCGACACGGCGTTTCCACCCTCGGACATCATCGGGACGTTCACCACACCCGGCGACGGACCAGCGATCGGCGCCTGGCTGCTCGACCAGCGCGACGCGGACGGGTTCGTCATCTCGGTGAGCATGCTGGCCTACGGCGGACTGATCGCCTCGCGCACCGGGACCATGAGCGAGGCCGAGGCCCGCCAGAACGTCGACGTCCTGCGCGAGCTGCGCGCGCGGCGCCCGGACACGCCGATCCTGGCCTACGACACCATCCAGCGGCTGGCCGTCACGGCTCTCGGCGATCATGCCGCGGAGTATTACGAGCTCATCCGGCAGTGGGCGATCCTCGTCGACCGCGTGGAGAACCTGGGCCACGAGGAGTACCGCGAGGAGATGGAGGAGCTCCGGGCCCGGATCCCCGACGCCGTGGTGGAGGGTTACCTGGCAGCTCGGGCCCGCAACCACGCGATCAACCGGCTTCTGGTGCACTGGGCGGCCGAAGGCGTCGTCGACCACCTCGTTCT
>JAJYTA010000299.1 GCA_021793295.1 Actinomycetes bacterium | reverse complement strand
GATCATCCTGGGCGTGTTCATCGGTGTCGAGGCGACGCTGTCGTTCCTCGGCATCGGCCTGCAGGAGCCGGTGATCTCGTGGGGTATCGCGATCAGCGATGCACAGACCTACATCCGGCAGTCGCCGCACATGCTGCTGTTCCCCGGCGCGTTCCTGTCCGTGACGGTGCTGGCGTTCATCATGCTCGGTGACGCAGTGCGCGACGCGTTCGACCCCAAACTGCGGTGACGGCAGGACAGCCTCGAGGAGGACAAGCCATGGCGAGCACGCAATCCACGGCCGAGCCGCGGCCGGACGACACCGGAGCGCCGCCGCTGCTGGAGGTCGACGACCTTCATGTGGAGTTCCGCACCCGCGACGGCGTGGCCAGGGCCGTCAACGGCGTGTCGTACACCCTGCACGAGGGCGAGACGGTCGCCGTCCTCGGCGAGTCGGGCTCCGGTAAGAGCGTCACCGCCCAGGCGATCATGGGCATCCTGGACACGCCGCCGGGGTTCGTCACCGGTGGCGCGGTCCGGTTCCGCGGCCAAGACCTGCTGGCGTTGCCCGACGAGGAACGGCGCGCCTATCGGGGCCGCAGCATCTCGATGATCTTCCAGGACGCCCTTTCGGCGCTGAATCCCGTGTTCACCGTGGGCTGGCAGATCTCGGAGATGTTCCGCGTCCACGAAGGGCTGTCGCGCAAGGACGCCAAGGCGCGCGCCATCGACCTGATGGACCAGGTCCGTATTCCGGCGGCTCGAGAGCGGATCAACGACTTTCCGCACCAGTTCTCCGGCGGTATGCGCCAGCGCATCATGATCGCGATGTCGATCGCGCTCGACCCGGACGTGCTGATCGCCGACGAGCCGACCACGGCACTGGACGTCACGGTTCAGGCGCAGATCATGCAGTTGCTCCGCGATCTGCAGCGCGAGCGCAACATGGGGTTGATCCTGATCACCCACGACCTCGGGGTCGTCGCCGATGTCGCCGACAAGATCGAGGTCATGTACTCCGGGCGAATCATGGAGCAGGCGCAGGTGCACGACATCTACGCCAAGCCGGCGCATCCGTACACCGAAGGTCTGCTGAACTCCATCCCCCGCGTGGACCTCAAGGGTCAGGAACTGTCCGCGATCCCGGGCCTGCCGCCGAATCTCACGCGGATTCCGCAGGGCTGCGAGTTCCGGCCACGGTGCCCGTACGCCCGGCAGATCTGTCACGAACAGCGCCCGCCGTTGCTCGAGGTCTTGCCCGGGCGATACAGCGCATGTCATTTCGCACAGGAGGTGCTCGAGGGTGACGTCGACAACCAACAGCCCTGACGGTAGGGCGAGCGGCGAGGTCGTGCTCGACGTTCAGGACCTGGTGAAGCACTTCCCGCTGACCACCGGCATCCTCTTCAAGCGCCACGTCGGCGACGTCAAGGCCGTGGACGGCGTGTCGCTGCAGCTGCACAAGGGCGAGACACTCGGCGTGGTCGGCGAGTCGGGCTGCGGCAAGTCGACGCTGGCGAAACTGTTGATGCGGCTGGAGGAGCCGACGTCGGGCCGAGCGATCTACAAGGGCGAGAACATCTACGATCTGCAGGGCAAGGCGCTGCGTGACATGCGCCGCAACATCCAGATCGTGTTCCAGGACCCGTACTCCTCGCTCAACCCGCGTATGACGGTCGGCGACATCGTCGGCGAGCCGTTCGACATCCATCCCGAGGTCGCGCCGAAGGGTTCTCGGCGCGACCGGGTGCGCGAGCTGCTCGACGTCGTGGGGCTGAACCCCGAGCACATCAACCGGTATCCACACCAGTTCTCCGGGGGCCAGCGCCAGCGCATCGGCATCGCCCGCGGCCTGGCGCTTCGTCCCGAGATCATCATCTGCGACGAGCCGGTCTCGGCGCTCGACGTGTCAGTGCAGGCCCAGGTGGTGAACCTGCTCGAGAGCCTGCAGGACGAGTTCGGCCTGTCGTACATCTTCATCGCCCACGACCTGTCGGTGGTGCGCCACATCTCCGACCGCGTCGCGGTGATGTACCTGGGCCGGATCGCCGAGATCGGCTCGGACGCGGAGATCTACGAGAAGCCGACGCATCCGTACACCCAGGCGCTGCTGTCGGCGGTGCCGGTGCCCGATCCGTCGGTCCGCGGCCAGCGCCAGCAGATCATCTTGTCCGGCGACGTCCCGAGCCCGGCGAACCCGCCGAGTGGTTGCCGGTTCCGGACCCGCTGCTGGAAGGCGACCGATCTGTGCGCCGAAGAGGAACCCGAGCTGCGGGTGCGCTCCGGCAGCGACCACCCGTCGGCCTGCCACTACGCGACCGTGCGCGAGGACGTCGTCGTTCAGCATTGAGCGAGGTCACTCGCCGGGTGTGTCGGTTCGACCGGGCGGGCCGGGGGCGGGCTGGGTTTGTTGGGCTGCCCGCCCGGTCGTGGCGCACGAGCCTAGATGACCACACGTTGCATCGACGTTGCGAACGGATCGGCCGAGGTGGTCAGCCGTGTTGCCCGAACGTGGCCTCGAGCTCGCTGAGGATGGCCGACACTTCGGCGTGGTGCGGCGAGCCCGGCGACAGGCGCTCGAGGCGGGCCCGCCATGCTTGGACGTCGTCGCGGCCGGCCGCGGACTCACAGTAGCGGCGCAGCGACTCGGCGTCGCCGAGATCGAGCAGCACGTTGCGAAGCCAGCCGTGCAAGCGATAGCGCATGGTCACGATGCCCGGAGCGGTGGAACGCGGCAGTAGCTCGCCGCGGTACAGGGCCACCGCATTGGCGTGGTCGCCGGCGGCCAGGTAGTTGGCCACCTCCGCGGCGTCGGTACTGATCGGCCTGGTGAGGCGGTAGCGCCCGGCCGAGGAGATCAACCCGGGCACGACTTTGCGCAGGCGCGAGATCTCGGCCCGGACGGTCACTTCGGCGGCATCGTGTTCGTACAGCTTCCACGCCAGATCGCCGGCGGACAGACCGTCGGGCGCGGCAGCGAGCAGGAGCAGCAGCTC
>JAJYTA010000098.1 GCA_021793295.1 Actinomycetes bacterium | reverse complement strand
GGCCGCCGGACATCCGGAGGCTGCCCTCGAGCGGGTCCGAGCGCACCCGCATCTCGGCCTCCGGCGGCATCACTTGGTAGATCTCCACGGCCGGATAGCTCACATCGAGGCGCGAGTCCTCCGACACCTGCGGGTCGTCGCCGGCGCCGATCTCGGGGCCGAACGTCGCCACGCGCTCGACTCCGGGCATCTCGGCCAGGGCCTGATGCACCAGCGCCGGTCGGGGCGCTTCGACGCGCGACCGGTCCAGATCGTTGCGCACGACCAGCAGCCCGACGCCGGCGCGGCGTAGCGCAGTGCTCACGCCCGCGCCGCCGCGACCGGCGCCGAGGCGGCGTTCGATCGCATCGAGCAGGCGGATGTTGCCGGCCGAGGACAGCGGCACGGAGTCACGTACCGCCCAATGCGCGTCGGTGAGCGCCTGCAGCGGCTCGTCGCGTGGCGCGCCCCACACGTACTCGGCGAACGGGCTGGCCGGCAGCAGCAGCGCTCTCCTGGAGCCGGCGTTGTCGTCCAGCCAGTCGGCGGCGTCGTGCCAGTACGCGGGGATGTCGTCGTACGAGCCCGGCTGCGGTAGCCGTCCCACCAGCGCCGGAGTCGCCACGCCGGCGAGGACGACCACGGTGAGACCGGCCGCGACGATGCGGAATCGGCGCGTCGAGCGCCCCAGTGCCGGGAGCATGGCCAGCACGTGTACGAGCCCCAGCACCAGCGGCACGCGCAGGACGACGTCGAACTTGTGCACATTGCGAAACGGCGCCAGCGGGCCGTCGAGCAGGTCGCGTACCTGTTCGGCCACCGGTGAGGCAGCCGGGCCGACGTAGGCCGCGGACACCAGGACCAGACCGGCGGCGGCGCCGGCCAGCAGCACCCGCCGAGCCGGCATGTCGCGCCTGGCCAGCCCGGCCAGCCCGAGGGCGGCCACCAGGACGGTGTCGAGGATCAGGACCGGCTCGGCGGCCAGCAACCGCCCGGCCGGCCACTGTGGCTCACCCGCGACGTCCAGATAGGACAACCAGTGGTTGCTGCCGCGCAGGACCTCGATCAGGGAGGTGTGCTGGGTCGTGTTCGCCGACGTCTCGATCCAGTCGAGAAACGGCGGACCGTGCGCGCCGAGCAGCAGCAACGGGCCCCACCACCACGCCGTCGCGATCATGGTGCAGCCCAGCCACCACGCGGCCGCACGCGCCCGGCCGGGCCAGTTCGGCGTCAGTACGAGCCAGAGCACCGACGGCAGCACAGCGGCCGCCGTCGCCGCGGCATTGACCCCGCCCATGCACGCGATCGCCCCGGCCGACCCAGCCGCATGACGCACGACCGAACCACCGCGCCACGCCCGCACCAGCGGAACCAGCACCCACGGGGCAAGCGCCGTCGGCCAGGCCTCGATCGAGATCGCGCCCAGTGAGACCAGGATTCGCGGCGTCAACGCGAAGGCGAGCCCGCCCAGCAGCCGCGTCCACGCCTGCCCGATCCCCAGCTCGCCGGCGAGGCGAACCATGCCGAGGAAGGCGACCACGAGGATCAATGACCACCACAGCCGCTGCACGACCCACTCCGGCAACCCGGCCAGCCCGCCGAGGAGGTGGAACGGGCCCATCGGGAACAGGTAGCCGTAGGCCTGGTTCTGCAGCTGGCCGAATGCCGCAGCCGGTTCCCACAGATGCATCGCCCGGCTCAAGAAGCCGGCCGGGTCGGCGGTCAGGTCGAGCTTCGTGTCGGGCACGATCAGGCCGGGACGCTGCCGGAACGCCAGGGCCGTCAACACGATGCAGCACGCGGCCAAGTGCAGCGGCCAGGCCCTCGCCCCCGGTCGCGGCGACGGGGTGGGCTCGGTGGTCATCGCCGACGCATCACCACGGCGAGGTTCCAGGTCAACGCTTCGCGTACGAGCGGTACGCGGGTGACGCCCGCAGCCCACCGTGGGTGGTAGCGCGGGAACGCCGCCACCAACTCGCCTCGTGGGCTGCTGCGCACCCATCGCATCGCCTCGGCCACGGTCACCGGGAACAGGCTCTGGCCGTACCGGTTCTTCGGCGGGCGGCCCGTCCGGCGCTCGTACCGGCGAGCGGCGCGCTCACCGCCGAAGTAGTGCCACGGTGCGGTCTCGTGCCCGCCCCACGGTGACCACCACACCGTGAACGACAGGTAGACCACTCCCCCCGGCCGCGTGACGCGCAGCATCTCGTCGGCCATCGCCCACGGCTGCCGGACGTGCTCGAGGACGTTCGACGAGTAGCACACGTCGACCACACCGTCGCCGAAGGGCAGCGCCGTCGCGCAACCCACCACGCTGCCCGGTTCGACTGCACCGCGGGCGCCCAACTCGCCGAGGTCATGGTCGACCGAGACATACCGCGCGCCGGCCTCGACGAACGCGGCACGGAAATAGCCGGGACCGGCGCCGACGTCGAGGACCACAGCTCCGTGCAATTCGGCATATTCGGACAATTGCCCGACCGAGTCGGCCGCCAGAACAGAGTAAAACCGGTCCGGGTCGCGCTGTTCGGTCAGAAATGCCCGAAAAAGCCGAACGGAACGATTCAGGGTCGCGCTACGACGACTAGGCCCGGTGAGCAGCACTCCGGCAAAATAACCCATTTGCCGCGCGACTTCGCGTCATTCTTCACGATTGCCGGAAGAACAACGAAAGCTGCGTGGCCGCCGTCGCTGCGCGCAGCGGCGGACGTGACCGCTCGGCGCAGACGCGCTCGAGGATCTGCTCCCACCCGTGCACCGTCGAGGCCCAGGAGAACTCCGCGGCGCGCCGGGCAGCGGCGCGACCGAGCCGGCCCCGGCGGGCATCGTCGGCCAGCAGCTCGCCGACCGCGCGCGTCAGCTGGTCCAGATCGTCGACGAGCACCCCGGTCTCGCCATCGACGATCGACTCGGCGATGCCGCCGGCCGACCGGTAGCCCACGGCAGGCAGTTCGTGCTGGGCACCCTCGACCACGACCAGACCCCAGCCCTCCTTCACCGACGGCGCCACCATCAGCCAGCTCCGGGCCAGCTCGTCATGCTTGGCCTGTTCGTCGACGTGCCCGTGAAACTCGGTGATGTCACCGACCCCCAGCCGCTCGGCGGCCGCGACGAGCTGCTGGGCCCACCAGCCGGAACCGACGACGCTGACACGCAGGTCGGGCCAGTCGTGGCGTAGCCGGGCCGCAGCCGCCAACGCGTGCTCGACCTGCTTGTGCGGGACCAACCGGCCGAGCACACAGATCCGCGGCGTCGCCGAACGCGCGACCGTGGTCGGCGGAGCCGGCGCGGTGCCGTTGTGCACGACGTCGATCCGCGCGCGCTCGACCCCGAGCCCGGTCAGTTCGTCGCGGGTGACCTCGGAGACGGTGACATACTGCGAACGGCGATACACCCGCGGCGCCAGCCACGACTCCAGCCACCAGCCGAACCGCGCTATCGCCCGGCGATACACCACACCCCACTGCTCGCGATGGACGTGATGCACGAGGACGACCACGGGGCAGCGAACCGCCACCCGGCTCCAGAACGGCACCCCGTTCTGGACGTCGACCACGACGTCAGGGCGCCCGAGCCGCCTGGTCGCCAGCGCGGCGAGCGCACGAGCGTAGACGGTGAGCTTGCCGCCGCGCCGCACGATCCGGTAGCCGTCGCGCCATTCGTGGCGTGCGCCGCCGGGATAGGCCGCACAGAAGACCGTGACGTCGTGGCCCGCAGCGGCCAGGCCGGCAGCGACGGTCTCGACGTAACGCTCCGAGCCGCCGCCTTCGGGGTGCAGGGTGTCGCGCCAGTTGAGCATCACGACGCGCAGCGCCGAATCATTCTCTCGACGACGCTGGAAAGTTTGGGATTCCACCGACTCAGAGCCGGTCGTAGTCGATCAGGTCGATCTCACTGACCGTGCCGGAATCGCCCGACCTGTCCGGTTCGCTGACATTCACGGCGGTGATAACCGTCAATCCGGCGAGCACCACACCCACAATCGCGGCGACAATGCCTCCGATATTGCCCATGGACTAAACGATCTCCCTGATGACGTTGCCGAATCACGACACGAGGGAGCCTATTGATCGCCGCCGCCGTAAGACGGCGTTCCGGACAAGATCCACCGAAGCGACAGCAAGAGTGGCCAAACAGACGATATTCGCGGCGACGATCGGCCCACGTGGTGGCACATCGGTCCACGGCCGGATCGGGCCGGGAACGCGAAACAGCTCGACCTCGTCGTAGTGCGCGACGCGGCGCGCGCCGGCCACGACGGCGCCCGGCACCTCCCCCGGCGTGTCGCGCAGGACGATGATCCATCCGACCCCGGCCGCAGCCAGGCCGGCCAGCGGGCGCTCGGCGGTCAAGGCCGCATCGATCCGGCGAGCCCGCGGGTCTTCACCGGGCACGACCGAACCGCCGACGGGTAGCGCATCCGGAACGACCGGCTCGACGCCGAAATAGCGCGGCGCCGGATCGAGCACCGTCCGCCCGTCAGCCCAGGGGAACGAGCGATACGGCTGAAACGGCAGCACGACGACGTCGCCGGGCGCCGACGACTCGTGCAGCGCCGTGCGGATCTGCGCCCACGACTGCGGGTACTGCACCGGCGTCAGCCGACCCGCAGCACCGGCCGCCAGGTCCGGCAGCGCCGCCAGCGGCAGCAACACCGCCCCGCACGCGATCAACCGCGGTACGGCCCGGGTACCCGGTCTGCAGACCGCTTTCACGATCCGGGCTGTGCCGTGCCCAGCCGCCATGGCCAGCAGCAAGGCGAACCACGCAAGGAACTTCTGGCCGTCGCGCACCAGCCCGGCCCCTGGCACCTGCGTGACCAGCCACTCGATGACGTCTCGCCCGCCGGGGACGGCACCAGCAGCAGCCAGCACGAGCCCACCAGCGGCGAACACCGGCACGACCACCGCCTCGACCCGGTTCATGCGCCGCCTGAGTTCACGAGCTCCGGCGAGTGCGAGCGCGACGATCACGCCGGACAGCAGCGCCGACGCCATCAGGGCACGGCTGCCCGGCACGGCGCCGGCGTTCCAGATGCCACCCAGCGTCATGAGGCTGCCGATCAGGCCCGACGGCGCGTCAGCGCGAGCAGCGAAAGCCTCCACGCCCGCGGCGGCGGACACCGCGGCCTGCGGCCGCACCAACCCGGGCACGATCCACGGCGCTTGCAGCGCGACCAGCGCGAGCGCCACGCCGAGCTTGGTGCGGCGGCGCTGCCGGCCCCCTGGCGCCAGGACCAACGCAGCGAAGAACGTCGAGGTGAGGATCCCTCCGGTCGCCGTCACCGCGGCCACTGCGGCCAGCAGGACACCGCCGGCGGCGGCACCGGGCTGTCCGGCGCGGACCCGGCGCGCGATGATCAGCAGCCACGGCAGCAGCGCGTAGCCGATCAGCACCGGCCAGTGCCCGATCACCAGCCGCTCGAACACGTAGGCGTTCCAGCCGTAGACACTCGCCGCGACGAGCCGGTACGGCGTCGACGACGCCGGGAGCGCCCGCCCGGCGCCCCACGCCGCGCCCACCACCACGCCGAACAGGGCCAGCCGCTGCACGAGCGCGGCGGGCACGACATCGTCGACGATCGCGACCACCGCGTCCAGCGGAACGGCCCGCGGCAGGGCACTGCTCACCCCGACCGACGACGGCAGCAGCGCCTGATCGGGCACGACCACCATGTCGTAGGACAACACGTAGCCGGGGGCAGCCAGCGGCGCCAACATCAGGATGCCGAGGACCACAGACCACGCCCCGAGTGCCACGTCGCCGCGCCGGGCGCCCAGGTGCCGCCGGAAGGCCACGGCGCGAGCATAACCGCACCGTCCGGACGAGGTGGGCCGATTGCTGAGGATTCGGGCCCGAACCTCCCCGGGTCCTGACACGATGGAACGATGCCGCACGTCGCCCCCCGGGTCCGGACTGCCGGGCTGCAGAGCTCGGCGGGCTTGCTGGCCGCCGGCACCAGCGTGGCCAACGCGCTCGGCTACGTGCTGACCGTCGTCGGCGCGCGGCGTCTCGGGCCGGACGAGTTCGGCGCTTTCGGCGCCCTCCTGGCGTTGATCATCGTCGGCAACGTCGCCGCACTCGCCGCACAGGCCACCACCGCCCGCACCGTGGCGACCGGCCGGCCGGCCGCGCCGGCGATCCGGTCCGGGCTGGTCGTGGCCGCGGTGACGACACTCGCGCTGTGCCTGGCAAGCCCGGTGGTGAGCAGCGTGCTGCAACTGTCCTCGCCCGTGCCGGCGATCGCCGCCGCGGTCGCGATCGGCGCGTTCGCTGCCGCTGCTCCTCCGCTCGGCGTCGTCCAGGGCCGCGAACGGTTCGCGCTGCTGGCCGCCCTGGTCACCATCCAGGCCACGATGCGCGTCGGCGCCGGCCTGGTCGGCATGGCCGTGTCGCCGACGGCGACGGGCGCCATGATCGGCGTGGCTGCGGGGTTGGTCCTGGCCACAGGGGTGGCCTGGGCGGCGACCCGGCCGACGGTGGCGGGCCCGCACGGGTATGCCGTGCGGGCGACTCTGGCTTCAGCGGCGATGCTGCTGGGGTTCGTCGTGTTGACGAACGTGGACGTCATGCTGGCCCGCCATGTTCTGTCCACCGACGCCAGCGGACTCTACGCAGCCGGGTCGATCTTCACCAAGATCGCGTTCTGGCTGCCTCAGTTCGTCCCGATGCTCGCCTTTCCCGCCCTGGCCGACCCGGCCCGGCGTCGCGGCGCCGTCACCATGGGTGTCCTGACCGTCGCCGGGTGCGGGGCGGTGCTGACGGCGGGGACCTGGGCCCTGTCCGGCACCGCCGTACGCATCGTCGCCGGCGCGGACTACCTCGACCTCGCGGCGCAGGTACCCGGCTTCACCGCACTCGGCGCGCTGTACGCGCTGGCTCACCTGCTCGTGTACGCCCATCTGGCCCGCGGCGACCGATGGACCACCGCTGTTCTCTGGGCCCTCCTGGCCGGCTATGTCGTCGTGGTCGAGACGACCGCGCATGACCTGATGGGGGTCCTGGTCCCGAGCCTGGTCACCGCAGGCCTCGTCGTGTGCTGGGGCCTTGCGCGCGAACACACCACCCGACCCGGGCGAAATGATCATGTTCACTAGGCAATTGCCTGCCCCACCACCCATGCACGCCCGGTGATACTGCAGAAGCCCTCGTGGTGCGGGCACCAGTAGCCGAACGACGTAACGACCGGCGCCTGGTCAGCGACGGCGGCCGGTGACCCGGGGCGGGGTCTGCGCGGTCTGCGGCGTCTCCGGCTTCGTCGGGGTCTGTGGCGTGTCCGACGACTCCGGCGTGTCCGACGACTCCGGCGTCTCCGTCGGCGGATCGTCCGTCTCGCACTCGTCCGGTTCGCCCGGCTCATCCGGGTCGCCGTCGTCAGCGTGCGCTGCCTCCGCTCCCGCCTCGTCGCCACCGGCGTCGCCGTTGTCCTCGCCGGCGTCGCCGTCATCCTCGTCACAGTCCGGCTGCTCCGGCTCTGTCGGTGTTTCAGTCGGCGTCTCGGTGGGAGTCTCCGTCGGCGTCTCGGTCGGCGTCTCGGTGGGAGTCTCCGTCGGCGTCTCGGTCGGCGTTTCCGTGGGAGTCTGCGTGGGCGTCTTGGTCGGCGTCGGTGTCTTGGTCGGCGTGGGCGTCTTGGTCGGCGTCGGTGTCTTCGTCGGCGGCGGCGACTTCGTGGCCGTCTTCGACGGGGTGGGGTCGGGCTTCTTGGTCGGGTCCGGCTTCTTGGTCGGGTCCGGCTTCTTGGTCGGGTCCGGCTTCTTCGTCGGGTCCGGCTTCTTGGTCGGATCCGGCTTCCCCGAGGGGTCGGGACGGTCCGACGGACTCGGCCGGGGCGACGGAGCCAGCGGACCGACGCCGCCCGGGTCACCCGCAGGTGCGTTGAAGTCGATCCCGGGCCCCGCCGAGCCGATCGCGTGCCCACGTCCGGAGTCGTAGGCGGCGATCCACGCCATGACGTTCGCGACGTAGGCGGCTGAGTTGTTGTACCGGTACAGGGCCGCCCGCAGTCCCGCGTCGGTGGACATGTCGCCGCTACCGGCACACAGATACCGCGCGGCCGCCACGGTGGCGTCGAAGACGTTGTGCGGATCGACGGCGCCGTCACCGGAGCCATCGGCTCCGTACACCTTCCACGTGCCGGGGATGAACTGCATCGGTCCGACGGCGCGATCCCAGACCGGGTCGCCGTCCCAACGTCCACCGTCGCTGTCGCTGATCGATGCGAACCCGTTGCCGTCGAGCGCCGGGCCGACGATGTGCGGCCGTGCGTCGCCGTCAGCAGTGACCCGGCCACCGTTGGCGTGCCCGGACTCGATCTTGCCGATGCCGGCCAAGACCTGCCAGCGCATCGCACACGCCGGGTTCTCGGCCATGAGCCTCGACGCCGCCTGCTGGTAGGCCGAAAGCACGATGTCGGGAATTCCGAGCACGCCCCCGCTCCCGATAGCGGGGATGATCGACGTCCCGACAGCGCCGTCCGTGTCGGCGGCGTACTCGGCCGACGTCGATCGCTGCTCGACGATCGTCACCGAAGCTTGCTCGCCCTCGCGGAACTGCGGGGCGGAGTCGACGATGGAATCGCCGCGTTCGTGCTGCGCCCAGGCGTCGTCTTGCGCTGAGGACGGATTCTCAATCGGGCCGGGCAGCCCGGCAGCACCACTCAGACTGAGAACTCCTGCACATGCGACTGTTGCGCCAGCCGCTCGCAACACAGAACGCAAGGGGGCACTCCCGTTCTCACGACGACTCTACGAGCCTCGCATGAGAGCCCCGACGGCGCTACCCCACAATTCCGACATCCGGGATCAAAATCCGGATCAATGGGCCGCGTCCTGCCATGTCCGCCCGAAGCCGACCGACACGTCCAGCGGCACCCGCAGCGGGTACGCCGCGCCCATCTCGCGGCGGACCAACGCCTCGACTACGTCACGTTCGCCGGGAGCGACTTCGAGCACGAGTTCGTCGTGCACCTGGAGCACCAGCCGGGACCGGTGCCCCTCTTCGCGCAAGGCGCGGTCGACGCCGAGCATCGCGACCTTGATGATGTCGGCAGCCGAACCTTGGATCGGTGCATTCAGCGCCATCCGCTCAGCCATTTCGCGCCGCTGGCGATTGTCGCTGGTCAGATCGGGCAGGTAGCGGCGTCGGCCGAGGATGGTCTCGGTCCAGCCTTCCATTCGGGCTCGTTCGACGACTTCGCTGAGATAGTCGCGGACTCCTCCGAAGGTCTCGAAGTACTCGTCCATGAGCTTCTGCGCCTCGGCCACGTCGATGCCCAGTTGCCGGGACAACCCGAACGACGAGAGCCCGTAGGCCAGGCCGTAGTTCATCGCCTTGATCTTGGCTCGCATCGCCGGGGTGACCTCGTCAGCGTCCACGTCGAACACTCGGGACGCGGTGACGGCGTGGAAGTCCATGCCGGAGGTGAAGGCTTCGATCAGCGTCTCGTCGTCGGACAGATGCGCCATGATCCGCATCTCGATCTGGCTGTAGTCGGCGGTCAGCAGGCATTCATAGGAGTCGCCGACGACGAAGGCCTCGCGGATCCGCCGGCCTTCGTCGGTGCGGATCGGGATGTTCTGCAGGTTCGGGTCGGTGGAGGACAGCCGTCCGGTGGCGGCGATGGTCTGGTTGAACGTCGTGTGGATGCGGCCGTCGGCGGCCACCGACTTGAGCAGGCCCTCCACGGTGACGCGCAGCCGGGAGGCGTCGCGATGCCGCAGCAGCGCCTCCAGGAACGGGTGCTGCGTCTTGGCGTACAGGTCGGCCAGCGCGTCCGCGTCGGTGGTGTAACCGGTCTTGGTGCGCTTGGTCTTCGGCATCTGGAGCTCGTCGAACAGCACGCCCTGCAACTGCTTGGGCGAGCCCAGGTTCACCTCGTGCCCGATGGCCGCGTAGGCGTCTTCGGCGGCCTGGGCCACCGCACCGGCGAACGAGGCCTCCAGCTGCTCGAGGTGGTCGACGTCGACGGCGACGCCGGCCTGCTCCATCCGAGCCAGCACGTCGACCAGCGGCAACTCGACGTCGTCGAGCAAGGCCCGCCCTCCGCGCTTGGCGAGCTCGGCGTCCAGGGCCGCGGCGAGGTCGAGGACGGCACGCGCACGCACCGTCTCGTCGCGACCCAGCTGCTCCTCGTCGCCGCCGTCCAACGACAGCTGGACAGCGGCATCGGCGGCCTGCGCCCGCAGCTCACGGCCGAGGAAACGCAGCACCAGATCGGCGAGATCATAGGAGCGTTGGCCCGGCAGGGCGAGAAACGCCACCAGCGCCGTATCGGCAGCCAGGCCTTTCAGCGGCCATCCCCGCGCGGCGAGCGCATGCAGCGGCCCCTTGGCATCGTGCAGGACCTTCGGCCGCTCGGGGTCGGCCAACCAGGCCGCCACGGCCGCGTCGTCCTCGGGTGTGAGGTCAGCCGGCTCGAACCACCCACCGGCACCGTCGCTGGAGGCGATCGCGACCTCGGTGACCTCGCCGGTACCCCGTGCCCACACGCCTCGCACCGAGACCCCGACCGGGTCGGGGCCGGCGGCGTGCTCGCTCAGCCACGCGGCGACCTCACCGCCGCGAAGCCGCACCGGGTCGATCTCGAAACCTTCGTCTGCTTCCGGCTCGCCGGCGTCGAGGTACTCGTACAGCCGGTCGCGCAGGACCCGGAACTGCAGCGCGTCGAACAACTCGTGCACGGCCTCCCGGTCCCAGCTCTGGCGCGCGAGGTCGTCGATGTGGACGTCGAGCGGCACGTCGCGGACGAGCTCGGTGAGCTGGCGGTTGGTCAGCACCTGTCCGAGGTGATCGCGCAGGAGGTTACCGGCCTTGCCCTTGACCTCGTCGACGCGCGCCACCAGCTCGTCGAGGGACCCGTACTCGGCGATCCACTTCGACGCCGTCTTCTCGCCCACCCCAGGGATGTTGGGCAGGTTGTCCGACGGGTCGCCGCGCAGCGCGGCGTAATCCGGATACTGCGCCGGGCTCAACCCGTACTTCTCCTGCACCGCTTCCGGCGTCATGCGCAGCAGATCGGACACTCCACGCCGCGGGTACAAGACAGTTACGTGGTCGTTGACCAGCTGCAGGGTGTCGCGGTCGCCGGAGCAGATGGCCACCTCGAGCCCCTGGGCCTGGGCCTGCACCGCCAGCGTGGCGATGACGTCGTCGGCTTCGTAGCCTTCCTTCTCGATCCACCGGATGCGTAGCGCGTCGAGGACCTCTTTGACCAGCTCCACCTGGCCCTTGAACTCGTCGGGCGAGGACGAGCGGTTCGCCTTGTACTCGGGAAACGTCTCGCTGCGGAAGGTCTGCCGGGACACGTCGAAGGCCACGCCCACGTGGGTCGGCTGCTCGTCACGGAGCACGTTGATGAGCATCGACGTGAACCCGTAGACCCCCTCGGTGTGCTGACCGGTGGTGGTGACCAGGTTCGCGTCCTTCAACGCGTAGAACGCCCGATAGGCCAGGGAGTGACCGTCGAGCAACAGCAGGCGGGATGGATGCGCGTCTTGGACCACGCCGCAAACCCTAGTAGCCGCCTCCGACATCGTGGCGGCTGCGGCCGTATTCGTCTACGCGCCATCGCCACGCGATATCGTCGTACCTCGTGACTCAACGGCCGACGACCGGTACCGGACCGGACGAAATCGACTTCGACGACCAACCAGCCGTCCTGGCCGCCCTACCGAAGGCCCCACTGGACGACCGCCTCGGCATCGAGTACATCGAGGCGCGTCCCGAACGCGTGGTCGCCCGGATGCCGGTCGACGGCAACACCCAACCTCTCGGCCTGCTGCACGGCGGCGCCTCGTGCGTGCTCGCCGAGAGCCTCGGCTCGGTCGCAGCCGCCCTCAATGCCGGCCCGGGCCGCTTCCCCGTGGGCGTGGACATCAACGCCACCCACCACCGCGGCGTGCGCGCTGGGCACGTCACCGGTGTCGCCACCCCCGCTCATCTCGGCCGCAGTTCGGCCAGCTTCGAGATCGTCTTGAGCGACGACGACGGCTCGCGCGTCTGCACCGCCCGCCTCACGTGCGTCCTCCGGCCCGCCCCCAGCGGCCGGCGCGACTGACCCGGCCGCGTCGTGTTCCCGGGCTTTGGGACGGTCCTGAACATCGCGACCATCCTCGTCGGCTCCGGGGCCGGCGTCCTCGTCGGCCACCGGCTCCCCCAGCGCACCCGTGACGTGGTCACCGACGCGCTCGGCCTGGTGACGCTGCTCATCGCGGCCGTGTCCGCCGCGGCCGTGCTGGACACCGACTTCGCCGCCGCCGTCGGCGAGTCCGCGACCCTGCTCGTGGTCCTCGGGGCGTTGCTGATCGGCGGCATCGTCGGCTCGCTGTTGCGGGTGGAAGCCCGGATCGAACACTTCGGCGCCTTCCTGCAGCGGCGGCTGTCCCGCGACAGTGACAGCGAGGCCCGTCGCCGATACGTCGAAGGCTTTCTCACCGCGTCCCTGATCTTCTGCGTCGGGCCGCTGACCGTGCTCGGCTCGCTGTCCGACGGGATGGGCCTGGGCTACGAACAGCTTGCGCTGAAGTCCACCCTGGACGGGTTCGCATCCGTGGCGTTCGCCGCGTCTCTGGGCTGGGGTGTCATGGCCTCGGCGCTCGCGGTGGGCGTCGTGCAAGGCACGCTGACGCTGGTGGGTGTGGTCGCGGGCAACATGCTCGACGACGCCGCCGTCGCTGCGCTCACCGCCACCGGCGGGCTGCTGCTGGTGGGCGTCGCGCTGCGACTACTACGGATGAAGCCGTTGCCGGTCGGCGACCTCCTACCCGCATTGCTGGTCGCACCGCTGCTCGTCATGATCGTCGCGGCCTTACGGACATGACCTGTGCCGACGGCGGGTAATCACTGACCGGTACCAATCCGGACACATCGCGCGCCACGGATGAGCTCTCCGCCGGTGCCGGGTTAGGCTCCCGCATCACCACCCCGTTGCGGAGGAGATCGATGCCAGCCCGACGCGCCACCCGACCGGCGCCGCCGCTGACGGCCCACCCGAGGCTGCTGTGCGCGCTGCTCGCCGCACCAGCGATACTCGAGGATGGAAGGGGGCCTGCAGATGTCGACTGACGGTGATTCCAGCTCCACGACGCCAGTGCGCCCGGCGGACGTCCTCAGGGACGTCCCGCACGTCCCCGGCTCGCCGAAGCCCGATCCGATCCTGGTCGCCGACAACATCACTCGGCGCTTCGGCGGACTCGTGGCGGTCGACGTCGAGCACATCGAGGTACAGCGCGGGGCCATCACCGCGCTGATCGGCCCGAACGGCGCCGGCAAGACGACCCTGTTCAACATTCTCACCGGCTTCGACAAGCCGAACACCGGCGAGTGGACGTTCGAGGGTCAGCAGATCTCCGGCCTGCCTGCTTATCGTGTCGCGCGAACGGGAATGATCCGAACGTTCCAGCTGACCAGAGCACTGCCCCGGCTCAGCGTCCTGGACAACATGCGACTGGGCGCACGCGACCAGCGCGGTGAGAACGCATGGCGCGCCCTGGTCCGGGGCACCTGGCGCGGCCAGGAGGAAGAGGTCACCGCGCGAGCCGACGAACTGCTGCGCAGGTTCAAGCTCGACGGCCTGCGCGACGACTTCGCGGGCAGCCTGTCCGGTGGCCAGCGCAAGCTGCTCGAGCTCGCGCGCTCCCTGATGGCCGAACCGACCATGCTGATGCTCGACGAGCCGATGGCCGGGGTGAACCCCGCTCTCACTCAGTCGCTGCTCACGCATGTGCGCCAGTTGCGCGACGAAGGGCTGACCGTGCTGTTCGTCGAGCACGACATGGACATGGTCCGCGACATCTCGGACTGGGTCATCGTCATGGCCGAGGGCCGGATCGTCGCCGAAGGCCCACCTCGAGACGTGATGGCCAATCCCGCCGTCATCGACGCCTATCTGGGCAGCCATCACGACGCTCCCCTCACCGAAGCCGAAGAGCAGGAGCAGTTGGCCGCGGCTGGCGAGGAAATCGAGGCAGAGTTGTCCAAACCGGCCAAACCGGCGAGAGGCACGACCGAGAAGGGGTCACCATGACTCGACCCGATACGGAGCTCGACCGCAGCGAGCATCTGCGCGCCGCCGAGGGTGCGCTGTTGCGTGTCGACGAACTCGTCGCCGGTTACATCCCCGGCGTGAACATCCTGAACCGCTGCGACTTCTACGCTCAGGAAGGCGAACTGGTCGGCATCATCGGACCGAACGGCGCCGGTAAGTCCACGCTGCTCAAGGCGTTGTTCGGGCTGGTGAAGGTGACGTCGGGGACGGTGAAGCTGCGGGGGGAGGACATCACCGGCCGCAAGGCGAACGACCTCGTGCGACTCGGCATCGGGTTCGTTCCCCAGACCAACAACGTCTTCCCGTCGCTCACCATCAACGAGAACCTCGAGATGGGCGTGTTCCAAGCACCCGGCACCTTCGAAGAACGCTTCGAGCAGGTGGCGTCGTTGTTCCCCGCGCTCGCCGACCGCCGCCAGCAACGCGCGGGGTCGCTGTCCGGCGGTGAGCGCCAGATGGTGGCCATGGGCCGCGCACTGATGGCCCAGCCGTCGGTGCTCCTTCTCGACGAACCCTCCGCCGGGTTGTCCCCGGCGATGCAGGACGAGGTCTTCATCCGAGCCCGCCAGATCAACGGCACCGGCGTGACAGTGGTCATGGTCGAGCAGAACGCACGTCGCTGCCTGCAGATCTGCGACCGTGGCTATGTCCTCGACCAGGGCCGCAACGCCTACACCGGTACCGGCTCGGACCTGCTCAACGACCCGAAGATCATCGAGCTGTACCTCGGCACGCTGGCCCGGGCTTGACAAATTCTCCCCTCGCCGGCGCCGGACGGAAGATCAGGCATGTCTGAGCATGCCGGTAATGTCACTTGACGATCACATCTGTGCGTCACCTGCGCGACGGCGGTAGCGCAGGTCACCGTAGGGATGTACTGTCCCAGCGTGCTGGGTTTTCCAGCCGCCCGCTGGGGGATTTCTGCGCGAGGTCAGCGAGCTGCGCCGAGCGCACCGCTCGCGGTCGTTCACGGTCAGATGCGAATGAGGAGACAGCGATGCGCCGACCTTTGTTATGGCGTGGCGTCGCCCTCGCCGGTGCGGTGGCACTCACGCTCACCGCGTGCGGCGATGACGGCGATGACGGTGGAAGCACTGGCGAGCCTACGAGCGAAGAAACCGAGCAGGGCGGCGAGACGGAGGAGCCCGGCGGCGACGTCGAAGTCGACCGCCCCGGTCGCGACGAGGTGTTCGACCTCGGCTACATCCTCCCCGAGTCCGGCCCACTGGCGTTCCTCGGCGCGCCGATGATCGAGGGCGCCAAGATGGCAGTCGAGGACATCAATGCTGCCGGCGGGGTCAACGGTAACGACGTCACCCTGACCACCGCTGACGAAGCAGGCGACGCCGCACTGGCGCAGCAGGCCGCCGCGCGGCTGATCAACGGCGGTGTGGACGCCGTGCTCGGCGCCGCGGCCTCCGGCATGACCCAGGAGATCATCCAGGTCCTGTACGACAACCAGATCGTCGAGTGCTCGCCGGCCAACACGTCGCCGGACTTCTCCGACCAGGCGAACAACGGGTTCTACCGCCGGACGGTTCCGCCGGATGCCGCCGTGGCGCCGATCATCGCCGACACCGTCGTTGCCGACGGCGCTCAGAACGTCGCCGTGGTCGCCCGCGCCGACGACTACGGTGTCGCGCTGGCCGACCTCGTGGAGTCCAACGTCCAGGACCTGGGCGCGTCGGTGGCCACGCGGGTCGACTACGACCCGAACACCTCCGACTTCTCCGCCGAGGTCTCCGACATCACCGGCGCCAACCCGGACGCCGTCGTCATCGTCGGCTTCGGCGAGGCAGCCACCCTGATCCGGCAGTTGATCGAGGCCGGTCTCAGCGCCGACCAGCTCTACGGCGGCGACGGACTGTTCGGCCCCACGCTGACGTCGGACGTCAACCCCGACGACCCGAGCTTCATCGCCGGTATGAAGGTCATCGGCGCCTCGGGTGGCGAGGAGTTCAACACCAGGCTGAACGAGCAGCTGCCCGACAACGAGAAGGGCAACCTGATCTACGGTGGTCAGTCTTACGACTGCGTGATCATCATGGCTCTGGGCGCCATCGCGGCCGACTCGACCGACCCGGTCGAGTTCAACGACTTCGTCAACGAGGTCACGAAGGGCGGCACCGAGTGCACGACCTTCGCCGAGTGCAGCGAACTGCTGGCCAACGGTGAAGACATCGACTACCAGGGCGTCAGCGGTCCGCTGGACATCGAGGGCGCCGACCCGACGTTCGGCCGCTACGCCATCGCGCAGTTCCAGGACGATGGCACGCTCGAAGTCGTCGGCTCGCAAGACGTCGACCTCACCACCATCGAATAGTCGATGATTCTCTAGCCCGCCGACAGCGGTACGGCTAGAGACAGCGAAACTGCCCGGGTGCCACGTCGCGTGGCACCCGGGCAGTTTCGTTGCATCGCTCCTGCGCGCAGATCATGAGACACCACCGGCGCCATCACGCCACCACCGACACACCACCACCGGC
>JAJYTA010000097.1 GCA_021793295.1 Actinomycetes bacterium | reverse complement strand
CGGCATCGCCCCACGGCACCACTGGACGAGCACGGCCAGGGCAATGCCCATGTCCAGTACGCCTTCGCCGCGCATCGGGCGGTGGTCGACGTGGACACCGAGCTGGGTCTGATCAAGGTCGTCGAGCTGGCCACCGCCCAGGACGTCGGCAAGGCGATGAACCCGGACGGGGTCCGCGGGCAGATCATCGGCGGCAGCGCGCAAGGGCTCGGCCTGGCGCTGATGGAGGAGGTCCAGGTGGTCGACGGCACCATTGCCAACCCGTCGTTCACCGACTACCTGATACCCACCATCCTCGACATGCCACCGATGCAGGTGGACGTCCTCGAACTGGCCGACCCGCACGCACCGTACGGGCTGCGCGGCGTCGGCGAGCCACCGGCCATCTCGTCCACCCCGGCGATCGTGGCGGCGGTGCGGGCGGCGACCGGTCACGGGCTGACACGCATCCCGGTCCGGCCCGAGCACCTCACCGGGACCACACCATGAAGGCGCGGTTGGACCACACGGTCCTGGCCGAGGTCGACGGCATGCTGGCCGGCGCTGACGCCGACGCGGCCCGGATGTATCCCGGTGACCAGGACGCCAGGCAGCCGGTCCACACCGTCTACGTGCCGGCTCACACCTACACTGCGGACGCGGTTCGGAGCTGGGGCGCTGCGGCGCTGGCCGCGCTGGCTGATCATGCGCCCGGGACGGATGAGCTCGCGCGGCTGCTCGACCTGCCTCCGGCGGTGGTCGCTGCTTCGTTACCGCTGGTGCGCGACAAGCTCGCTCGAGAGCCGATCGAAGACCTGCGCGTGGACTTCGAGGACGGGCTCGGCCCGTGTTCCGGCGACGACGAGGACGCGCTGGCCGCGGCGGCCGGTGCGGCGGTGCGCCGCGCCGTCGAGCAGGGCACGTGCCCGCCGAGCATCGGCCCCCGGGTCAAGTCGTTCGAGGCTGCGACTCGCGCCCGGGGGATCCGGACGCTCGATCTGTTTCTCGGTGGCGTTCTGGCGGGCGGGCCGCTGCCCGACGGGTTCGTCGTGACGTTGCCGAAGGTGACGGCGGTGGCGCAGGTCGAGGCGATGGACCGGCTGTGCGAACGGCTGGAAGATGCGTACGCCCTGCCTCGTGGCCGGCTGCGGTTCGAGGTTCAGGTCGAGACGCCACAGGTGATCCTCGCCGCCGACGGCACGGCGACCGTGGCTCGCATCGTGCACGCGGCCTCCGGCCGGCTGAGCGGACTGCACTACGGGACGTACGACTACAGCGCGGCGTGCGGTATCGCCGCCGGGTACCAGAGCCTGGAGCATCCGGTCGCCGACCACGCGCGAGCGGTGATGCAACTCGCCGCGGCCGGGACCGGCGTGTCGATCTCGGATGGGTCCACCAACGTCGTCCCGGTCGGAGACTCGGCGGCGGTGCGCTCGGCCTGGGCGCTGCATGCCCGCCTGGTCCGGCGGTCCCTGGAGCGTGGCTTCTACCAGGGGTGGGACCTGCACCCTGCGCAGTTGCCCACCCGGTACCTGGCCACCTACGCCTTCTTCCGGGCCGGTATGGCCGATGCGTCAGCGCGGCTACGGGACTACGGCGGCGAGGGCGGTGTGCGGGGTGTCCAGGATGAACCGGCGACGGTGCACGCGCTGGCGGGTTTCGTGCGACGAGGACTGGACTGCGGTGCGTTCACCGAGGACGAGCTCGAAGCCGGATCGCTGCGCGAGGTGGTGTGGTGACCGCGTTTCGATCACGCCGAGTCGTCCGGCCCGGTGGAACACGGCCGGCCGACGTCGTCGTGCAGGCGGGTCGGATCGACGCGATCGAGCCGTTCGGCAGCGTGTCCGACCCCGGCCTGATCGATCTGGGTGAGCTCGCCCTGCTGCCCGGTCTGGTCGACACCCACGTGCACGTCGACGAGCCCGGTCGCACCTCGTGGGAGGGCTTCGCGACGGCAACCAAAGCAGCCGCGGCCGGCGGCGTCACCACGCTGATCGACATGCCGCTGAACTGTCTGCCGCCGACCACCACCGTGGAGAGCTTGGCCGTCAAGCGAGCAGCCGCCGAGCCGAAGATCCACGTCAACGTCGGTTTCTGGGGCGGTGCGGCCGGGGGCGATCTCGGTGACCTGGAGAAGCTGCATGCCGGTGGCGTGTTCGGTTTCAAGGCGTTCTTGTCGCCGTCCGGTGTTCCGGAGTTCGGCCACCTCGTCGGCGCGGCCCTGGACGAGACTCTGGCCGAGACCGCCCGGCTCGGGGCGCTGTGCATCGTCCACGCCGAGGCGCCGGAGGTGATCGACGCCGCACCCGCCGCTGCGGGGCCTACCTATGCGCGGTTCCTGGCGTCGCGGCCACCGGAGGTGGAGCATGCCGCGGTGGCCAGGCTGATCGAGGCGGCCCGGCGGACGAGCGCGCGCGTGCACGTCGTGCATGTCTCCAGTGCGGGAGTGCTGCCGCTGATCGCCGCTGCCCGATCCGAGAACGTGGCGATCACGGCCGAGACGTGTCCGCACTATCTCTTCCTGACCGCCGCGGACATCGCCGACGGCGACACCTCCGCCAAGTGCTGTCCGCCGATCCGCGAGGCCGCGAACCGCGACGCGTTGTGGCTGGGCTTGGCTTCGGGGGTGATCGACGTCGTCGTCTCCGACCATTCACCGTGTCCGCCGGAGCTCAAGACGGCGGATTTCGCGACAGCTTGGGGCGGCGTCGCCGGCCTGCAGGTCGGGCTGCCGGCGGTGTGGACGCAGGCGAAGCAGCGAGGGTTCGGACTCACCGACGTCGCCCGGTGGATGTCGACCGGCCCAGCCGCATTGGCCGGTTTGGTGGCCAAGGGCGCGATCGAGATCGGGCGCGACGCCGACCTCGTCGCCTTCGCCCCGGACGCTGAGTTCGTCGTCGACGCCGCTCAGCTGCATCACCGGCATGCGAACACCCCGTATGCCGGACGCGCGATGTCCGGCGTGGTTCACGCGACCTGGCTGCGCGGTGAACTGGTCGACGGGCAGGCTCCACGGGGTCAGCTCCTGGAACGAAGGGGTGACGATGCCCACGTGGCGTGACCTACCCGACCTCGCCGTGCGCACCAGCGGCGGGAGCGTCATCGCAGCCAACGACGAGATGTTCGGTGAGAAAGAGAACCTGATCAAGCCCGGTGACCCGGCCTTCCAGCCGCGCACGTTCGGGAACCGCGGGCAGATCGTCGACGGCTGGGAGACCCGGCGCCGGCGTGATCACGGCCACGATTGGGCGGTCGTGCGGCTGGGCATGCCCGGCATCGTCCACGGCATCGTCGTGGACACCACCTGGTTCACCGGCAACTATCCGCCGGAGTGTGCCATCGACGCGGCCGGCGTCGACCCGCTGGGCGAGGCGAGCACGGCGCAGGTCGACGAGCCCGCGTGGGAGGAGATCGTCGCCAGATCCCCGGTGGAGGGCAACACCCGGGCCACCTTCGACGTCGAGCATCCGCGACTGGTCACCCACGTTCGGCTGCGGCAGTACCCCGACGGCGGCATCGCCCGGCTGCGCGTCCACGGCCAACCGGTGGGTGATCCCCGGTGGGTGGCGGGCCGGTCGTTCGATCTGGCCGCGTTGGAGCACGGTGCGGCGATCGCGGACTGCAGTGACACGTTCTACAGCTCGCCGGCCAATCTGCTGATCCCCGGGCCCGCACGCGTCATGGGGGAGGGCTGGGAGACCGCTCGCCGCCGAGATCAGGGCCACGACTGGGTCGTCATCGACCTCGCGACCGACGGCGTCGTGGGCCGGCTGGAGATCGACACGACGTGCTTCGTCGGCAACGCACCCGGCGCGGCAGTTGTCTCGGCGCTGCAGCCCGAGCCGGCGCAGCTGATGCCACGGGTGCGGCTGCAACCCGACACCGCCAACCGGTTCCTGCTGGATTCCGACCGCGATGTCGCCCAGCTCCGGCTGGACATCCATCCCGACGGCGGGCTCGCGCGCTTCCGCGCGATCGGTGCCCCGACGCCGTCCGGGCGCGCGGCGATGTTCCTGCGCTGGTACGACCTGCTGCCGACGCCGTGGGCGGTCGCCGCGCTCGCCGGGTGGGGCGGGGCGAGTGAGCAGTGGGCGAAGGGACTGGCCGCCGGCCGGCCTTATGGGTCGGCTAAAGCCTTGGCGGCAGCGCGCGTGAGCGGTGACGGGCCCGACGCGGCCGCGTGGGCGGCCCTCACCGGCTTGCCCGCGTGACGCGCATCAGCCGACGAGTTCCAGGCCGCCGTCGACCGTCAGGACCTGGCCGGTCAGCCAGGTCGCCGTGGGGTCGGCGAGCCGGACGATCCACGACGCGACCTCGTCGGGCTCCCCGCGACGACCGAGCGGGATCCGGCGGGCTTCCTCGGCCTTGATCGATTCGACGACGCCCTCGCTGAGTCCGGCCGCGGTCAGGGCTTCGCTCTCGGTCGGCCCTGGGGCCACCGCGTTCACCCGCACCCCGTCGGCCGCGAGTTCGACCGCCCACGAGCGAGTGAGTTGCTCCAACGCCGCCTTCGAGGCCGCGTAGTGCGCGGCGCCGGGCATCGGGCGATGCCCGTAGGTGCTCGAGACGTTGACGATCACACCATGGGTCGTGCGGAGGTACGGCAGCGCCGCGGTGGCGAGCAGGCTCGGTGCGACGACATTGAGCGCGAACAGATCCGAGACGCGTGCGGCGTCGGTGTCGGCGAGCGGCATAGCGGCCGTGACGCCGGCATTGTTCACCACGACGTCGACCCGGTCCCATCGTTCGGTTGCCGCTCGAACGATCGTGCCGCCGGCGCCGTCCGCGCGCAGATCGGCCGGGAACGTCGCCACGTTCGGGTGTTCAGCGGCGGTCTCCTGCAGCGCCGTTCGGCGGCGACCGACGCCGAGGACGTTTGCACCGGCCCGGGCGAATGCGACGGCTGCGGCTCGTCCGATGCCGGAGCCGGCGCCGGTGACGATCACGACGCGGCCGGTCAGGTCCGGGTGAGGCATGAGAATCCTTTGTTCGATGTTCGTAGAACGTCGAAGAATGTAGCATCGTGGCCGTGAAGGCAGCCGCGCATCCAGACGTCGAGGAGATCTCGCTCCCCGACGTGCTCAGCGCCTTGAGCGACCCGGTTCGCGTCGGTCTGGTCCGGCTGTTGTCCGACGGACGCGAGCGCGGCTGGGGTGAGTTGCGCGTGCCGGTGGCCAAGTCCACGCTGAGCCATCACCTACGCGTGTTGCGGGCCGCGGGCATCACCCGTACGCGGCAGGAGGGCACGCGCTGCTATGTCGCGCTGCGCGACGCCGATCTGGAGGTCCGTTACCCAGGCTTGCTCCGTGCGGTTCTGTCCGGCGCGGTGGCCGAGGGCGTCGGCGAGCAGGTCCACGAGGTGCGCGACGGCGGCTGAGTGCGGCCCAGCGCGCCTTGATGGTCAGCGGACGAAGTACTCGCTCATCAGCCGAGCGACCCACTCCGGCTGGCGGATGTTCACCGGCTCGAACTCGCGCATGACCGGCTTGATGTCGATGACCGGTGTGCCGTCCACGGCATCGAGCCCGCGGACCTCGAGCGCCCGCGCGCCCACCGAGACGATCTCGGCAGCCGTCACACCGATCCGGTTCGGCCGGCGCGGCCCACGGTCGACGAACAGGCCGACTGCGGGTAGATCGTCTCGTCCGCGGGGACGACGAACCCCGGTGTAGTCCGGGCGTTCGGCGAGCTGATCGAAGTGGAACAACATCAGCGCGTGGGAGAACTCCTCGAGGCCGGTCAGAGCTTGGTCGCCGAAGCGTTCGTCCAGCTCGATACGGCTCACGACGTCACCCCAGCCGTCGCTGTCGCCAGGGTCGGTGCGGTGGTTGCGGACGTGGCCCACGGCTACCAGGGAATCAAGCATCAAGGGCTCACTCTACGCGTGGGTCGGCGGACGCGCCGGTGGCGTGGTCGGGGTTCGCGGCTACTCTCCGGTCTGCCCGTCGATGGACTCGCGCAGCAGGTCGGCGTGGCCGCAGTGGCGCGCGTACTCCTCGATCATGTGGACCAGGATCCACCGCAGGCTCGGGGTGTTGCCGTCGGACCGGCTTCGCTGCGCGAGCTGATCCAGGCCCCCGTCGTCCAGTGCCTTCGTGGCCAGAGACCGCGAGCGCTGCACGGCGTCGCGCCACAGGGAGCGCAGCTGGTCGGGGGTGTCGTCGGCGGCGGAGTTCCAGTCCCAGTCGTAGTCGGCCGCCCAGTCCACGGTGTCCCAGGGCGCCTCCGGTTCGCGGCCGTGCAGCGACCGGGAGAACCAGTGGTCCTCCACGTAGGCGAGGTGCTTGAGCATGCCGCCCAAGGTCATCGTCGACGACGACGTGGTCGCGGCCAGGCCGGCAGCGTCGAGTCCGGCGCATTTCCACTCCAGCGTGGCGCGCAGGTAGTCCAGGAAACCCAGGAGGGTCTCGACTTCCCCGGCGGCGGTTGGAGGTTCGGGTCGGCCCTGCTCGTCCACGTATGTCATGGGCGGGGAGCTTACCGGGGCTGTGGCGAGACGGGATTCAGTTTGCGCTTATATAAGTAACGACTGTAATCTTCCGTCTTGTGCATGCGTTCGACGTTCTCGGCGATCCGGTTCGACGCCGGATCCTCGAACTGCTGGCCGAGGGTGAACGACCGGCCGGTTCGGTGACGGCGGTGATCCGGGACGAGTTCGGCATCACGCAGCCGGCGGTCTCGCAGCACCTCAAGGTGTTGCGAGAGGCCGGCTTCGCCTCCGTGCGCCCGGAGGGGGCCAAGCGGCTCTACGCCGTGAACTCGGCCCCGCTCCAAGAGGTCGACGAGTGGCTCGACCGGTTCCGGCGGTTCTGGACGCCACCGCTCGAGGCGCTGGCGACCGAGCTCGCCCGCGGCCGTCGCGAACGCAGACTGCACCGGCAAACCGACACTGAACCGAGGAGCGAATCGTGATCGACGTCGTCGAACAGATCAACACCACGCACCGCCGTGTAGGCCCCGCCGAGCTCGAATCCGGTGCAGGGCGCACGTGTGTGCTCAGCCGCAGCTACGACGCCGCCGTCGAAGACGTCTGGGACGCTTGCACCAACCCGGAACGGATCCCGCGCTGGTTCCTCCCCGTGACCGGCGAGCTGCGCGCCGGCGGTCGGTTCCAACTGGAGGGAAACGCCGGCGGCACGATCAGCCGATGTGACCCGCCGCACAGCTTCGCCGCCACCTGGGAGTACGCCGGCGACATCAGCTGGATCGAGCTTCGGCTGAGTGCGGAGTCGGCGGAGCGTACCCGCCTCGAGCTGCACCACACGGTTCCCGTCGACAACCATTGGGCCCAGTTCGGTCCCGGCGCGACCGGTGTCGGCTGGGATATGGGCCTGATGGGACTGGGCCTGCACATCTCCAGCGGCGAGGCGGTCGACCCGCAAGAGTTCATGGCATTCATGGGCTCCGATGACGGCCGCGAGTTCATGACCCTGAGCGCGCGGCGGTGGGCCGAGGCGCACATCGCGGACGGGGCCGACGAGGCCACCGCGACCGCGATGCAGGAGCGGACGACCGCCTTCTACACCGGTGCCGAGGCTCCCGTGACTGAATAGGCACTTCCGCCTGGATCGGTGTGTTGAGGGGCGATCATGAGCCGCCCACGGCGTCCGCGCGCCGTCAGTGACTCATGATCGTCGCACGGGCGGGTTGGGCCGGTCGCCATCGGGTAGTCATCTCCTCGACGACTCGTGGCAAGGAGAGACTCATGGCTGACACGGTTGCCGACTACCTGCTGCAACGACTTCGCGAGTGGGGCGTCCAGCAGGTCTTCGGCTACCCCGGGGACGGCATCAACGGAATCCTCGCCGCCTTCGGCGAGGCGGACAACGATCCGCGGTTCGTGCAGTCGCGGCACGAGGAGATGTCGGCGTTCGAGGCCGTGGGTTACGCGAAGTTCAGCGGCACGGTCGGCGTGTGTACCGCCACGTCGGGTCCGGGCGCGGTCCATCTGCTGAATGGCTTGTATGACGCGAAGCTCGACCACGTTCCGGTGGTCGCCATCGTCGGGCAGACCGCGCGCAGCGCCATGGGCGGCAGCTACCAACAGGAGATCGACCTGCAGGCGCTGTTCAAGGATGTGGCCTCGGACTACCTCGTGGAGGTCAACGTCGCCGAGCAACTGCCCAACGCACTGGACCGGGCGATTCGGACCGCCGCGTCGCGCCGTGCTCCGACAGCGGTGATCATCCCTGGTGATCTGCAAGAACAGCCGTACGCTGCCCCGGAGCACGAGTTCAAGCACGTGCCGTCCAGCCCACCGAGTGCGTCCCGGTCGGTGATGATCCCACCGGAAGACGAGGTCGCCGAGGCGGCTGCGGTGATCAACGCGGGGGAGAAGGTGGCCGTGCTGGTGGGGCAGGGCGCCCGCAATGCGGCCGAGGAGGTCAAGCAGTTCGCCGAGCTGGTCGGTGCCGGAGTGGCGAAAGCCCTGTTGGGCAAGGACGTGCTCCCCGACGACCTGCCCTACGTCACCGGCGCGATCGGGCTCCTGGGCACCAGGCCGAGCTACGAGATGATGCGCGACTGCGACACGTTGCTGATCGTCGGGTCGAACTTCCCCTACACGCAGTTCCTCCCCGAGTTCGGGCAGGCACGCGCCGTGCAGATCGACATCGACGGCAGCATGATCGGGATGCGCTACCCGACCGAGGTGAACCTGGTCGGCGAGGCCAAGGCGACGCTGCGCGCGATGCTGCCGCTGGTGGAGCGTAAGCCGGATCGCCAGTGGCGCGAAGCGGTGGAGAGCAATGTCGCGTCCTGGTGGACGACCATGGAGCAGCAGGCGATGGTCGACGCCACGCCGGTGAACCCGATGCGGGTCGTGCATGAGCTGTCCGAACGTATCCCGCAGGACGCGATCGTGACGGCGGACTCCGGGTCGTCGACCAACTGGTACGCGCGCAACCTGCGCATGCGCGGGCGGATGCGCGGCTCGCTGTCCGGCACGCTGGCGACCATGGGGCCGGGGGTTCCGTACGCCATCGGCGCCAAGTTCGCCCATCCGGACCGGCCGGTCGTGGCGCTCGTTGGCGACGGTGCGATGCAGATGAACGGGCTGGCCGAACTGGTCACGATCGCGCGCTACCAGGAGTTGTGGACCGACCGGCGCCTGGTTGTGTGCGTCTTCCACAACAACGACCTCAACCAGGTGACCTGGGAGCTGCGTGCCATGGGCGGGGCGCCGAAGTTCGAGGAGTCACAGACCCTGCCGGACATCTCCTACGCCCGGGTCGCCCGCGAGCTCGGGCTCGAAGCCGTGGAGGTGGACGACCCGGACGACCTCGGCCCCGCCTGGGATCGCGTGCTTGCCGCCGGCGGCCCCACGGTGCTCGACGTCCGCTGCGACCCGGAGGTGCCGCCGATCCCGCCGCATGCGACGTTCGAGCAGATGACGGCGACGACTCAGGCGTTGCTCAAGGGCGACCCCAATGCCTGGCGGGTGCTCGTGCAGGGAGCGAAGACCAAGATGCAGGAGTTCGTGCCCGGCCGTTAGCGGCGTAGGCAGGTGTAGGCGCCGAAGAACGGCCCGGTGAACTCGACGTCGACGATGTCGAATCCGGTCTCGTCCAGCATCGATTCGAACAGCCAACGGAACGTGCTGTGCTCGGTGCGGATGTGTTCGGCGTAGTCGTCGGCGGTGTAACCGGTGGCCGGGTCGGTACCTGCGGTTGCCAGCCACGAGTCGAACGCGGCAGCGGCCTCGTCCGGGCGCAGGTCGTAGATCAGGTCGCGCACCCGCAGCACACCGCCGGGGCGCATTGTCGCGGCGATCCGCCGCAGCGCCAGCACCTTCCAGAAGTCCGGTAGCTGGTGCAGCGCATGCCGGGTGTGCACGGCGTCGGCCGGCGCCCCAGTGTGCTCGTAGCCCAGGAAGCCGGCCTGGACGACCTCCACGTTCGTCGCGCGGACCTCGCGGGCCCGCGCGCGCAGGTGTTCCACCATCGGTGCGGCGACGTCCACGGCCACTACTCGCGCGAACCGCGCCGCTGCGGCAAGAGCGAACTGCCCCGTACCGGCGCCCAGGTCGACGACCGTCGCGGTGTCGTCCACGCCGTGGGTGGTCAACGCCGCGATGTCGTCGGACGGGTCCGGGTGGCCCTGCTTGCGGTCGAAGTTGGCGACGAACTCCGGGTCGAGATGTTCGGGGCCGGCGTGCGCGAGCTCATCGAGCATCCATGGTGGTCGCATGGGGCCGATCGTGGCACGAGGTACCGCCGGAGATCGACCTGCTTTTTCGCCGGTTCGCCCGCCCGCGCGGTCGCGGTGTGACAACATCCGTGTTGATGAACATGAGTCTCACTACCAATTCGTCCAGAATCGACACGACCACGGATCGGCGCGCCGTTCGTGCCGATACCGTGATCACCGCGCTGCATACGTTGTCCCGCGAACTGGATGCGGCCCCCAGCTTGGAGCCGGGCCCGGCCGTCGACGAGCTGTTCGACCGGTTGGTGCGGCTGGTGCTCGCCGTCCCGGATGCATGCGTGGCCGAGATCATGCGCGATCCGGCGATCGCCGTGATCGGTGCTCGGCTGCGTGAGCTGTGCGCACGAGGCGAGACCGCGCTCGAGACGGCCTGGGCAGCGCGTATCGCGACCGCTGCAACCCCCCGGGCCGAGCTGGAGCAGTTTCCCTACCTCGACAATTACCGTCGGCTGAGCCGGATGGAGGTCGGGGTTCTCGCGTCGGCGGCGACCACCAGGGTGCGGTCGGTGGCCTTCGTCGGTGCCGGGCCGTTGCCGTTGAGCGCGCTGTTCATCGCCGGTGAGTTGAACGTGCCTGTCGACCTCATCGACCGTGACCCGCTCGCCCTGGACGCCGCGGGCGCAGTGGCGCACACGCTGGGCTACCCTGACCTGCGGCTTGTCGAAGCTGATGCCGCAAACGCGGACCTGTCCCGGTACGACATCGTCGTCCTCGCCGCTCTGGTGGGAACCGGCCCCGGAGAGAAACAGCGGATCCTGGCCCACCTGGCATCGGCCATGGCGCCGCGGTCGATCCTGCTCGCCCGGAGCGCCCGCGGCCTGCGCACCGTTTTGTACCCGGCTATCGACGTCGATGCGATGACGGCCTACGACGTCCTGTCCGTCGTCCACCCGGTCAACGACGTCATCAACTCCGTCGTGCTGGCTCGCACCAGCAGTGGGCAGTGACATGGCAACCCTGCTGATGGTCGAGAGTTGGTTGCACTCGACCGGGCTCCGGCTCCCGCCGTTGATCCATGCGCTCGGTCACCGATACGTCCTGCTCACTCGCGACCCGGCGCTGTACCCGGGTGCAGCGGACGGCTCTGCGCACCCGGTGGTGCGAGACGCCGATGACATCGTCATCGTGGACACCAACGATCACGGCGCCGTCGTGGCCGCCGCGAAGTCGCTCGCTGCTCGTCGCGGCATCGACGGCGTCGTCACGACCTGCGACTACTACCTCGAGGCCGTCGCCCACGCTGCGGATGCATTGCGGCTGCCGGGACCAGCTCCCGACGTCGTGAAGCGCATGCTGCGCAAGCACGAGGTCCGTACGGCGACGGCCCGCGCCGGGCTCGCGACGCCCGCGCACGCGGCGGCGGACACGTGGCCGGTGGCCCGTGCCGCAGCCGAGCGCATCGGGTATCCGGTCGTCGCCAAGCCGGTCGACCTGAACTCGGGAACGTCGGTCTGCCGAGCCGACGACGAGGCCGCGCTGAAGGACGCGTACGGGGAGATCACCGCGGCCGAGCACAACACCAGGGGCCAGCGGCTCGCCCGGCTCGTGCTCGTGGAGGAACTGCTCGACGGCCCCGAGGTGAGTGTGGAGGCGATGACCTACGACGGCGTGACCACCGTGCTCGGCATCACCGGCAAGGACGTCGCCGGCGCGCCGGCGTTCGTCGAAGCCGGGCATGTCTTTCCGGCGATGATCGCGCCGGACCAGGCGCGTGAGGTGCAGGCCCACGTGCGCGCGGCGCTGACGGCCGTCGGCCACCGCCACGGGCTCAGTCACACCGAGGTCCGTCTGACCGAGGCTGGACCGCGGATCGTGGAGATCAACCCTCGGCAGGGCGGCGGGTACATCTTCGACCTGGTCCGCCTGGTCACCGGCGTCGACCCGCTCGAGCTGCTCGTCGCGCTCGCTCTGGGGGATCCCGCGTCCGCGCAGCGGCACCCGGCTCAGGCGCCCGCGAGCGCTGTCGCCTTCGTGATGTCGCCGGAGCCGGGCAGGGTGACGGCGGTCGAAGGCGTGGAACAGCTGGCTGGTGACGACACCGTCGTGCGGTGCGAGATCACCACGCCGCAGCGCGTGGCCCACCCCTGTGACAACAACAGCCGCCTCGGGCACATCCTGGTGACCGGGCCCGACGCCGCGAGCGCGCACGCCCGGGCCCGGGCGGCGATCGGTTTGTTCCGGTTGGGGATGGACGACGGCCGCATCGTCGCGCCACTCGGCGCCGAGGCCTGATCAGGGCCACGGCGTCCGCGTGAACAGATCATCGGGCTACTGAACCATGCGTCGAGGATGAGAAGTCTCTGCGTGTTCACGAAGTAGTCAGGGATATGACACTCTGTTTGACAAAAGTGACAACCGTCACGATAGGCCGACCGAGCCGGGCGACGACCCGTCCGGACGAAGGAGCGCACCGATGCGTTTGACGCTGTTGCCCGCCGCCGTGTTCGTCTCCGCGCTAGCCCTGGCGGCACCCGCCCAGGCCGACCCCGCGCCGGACGTCATCGATGTCGCGCACCGTGGTTCCTCCGGCATCGCGCCCGAGAACACCGTCGCCGCGGTCGCGTACGCCGTCCAGCAGCGGGCGAGCTTCGTCGAGGTCGACGTGCAACGCTCCGCCGACGGCGAGCTCGTCATCATCCACGACACCACGCTGGAGCGCACCACCAACGTCGAAGAGGTCTTCCCGGACCGCGCGCCCTGGAACGTCGGCGACTTCACGTTGGCAGAGATCCGCCAGCTCGACGCCGGATCGTGGTTCTCCCCAGACTTCGCGGGCGAGCCCGTGCCCACCCTGCGCGAGGTGGTCGAGGCCCTCGGGCCGCGGACCGGATTCCTGCTCGAGCTCAAGAGCCCCGACCTGTATCCCGGCATCGAGGCCCAGATCCACGAGGAACTGTCGTCCATTCCGGGCTACTTGCCGCGCTCGTTGCGCACCGACCGGCTCGTCGTCCAGTCGTTCGACATCGACTCCATGCGCACGTACCACGACATCGCGCCCGAGGTCCCGATCGGGCTGCTCTACGGGTCCCGGCCCAGTGACGACGAGCTGGTCGACGCGAGCACCTGGGCCGAGCAGGTCAACCCCAGCTATCGGGTGACCGATCAGGAGCTGGTGGATCGCATTCACGAGCTCGGGATGACGATCAGCGTCTACACGATCGACACCGGGCAGCTGATGCGTGAGTACATCAACCTCGGCGTCGACGGCATCATCACGAACTATCCCGGCGTGCTGCGCGACATCCTGTATCTGTGATCGTCGTGAACTAGTCGACGAGACGACGCACGTAGCGCACGCCGGGCCGGCCGTCGACGGTGACGTCTCCGACGGCGGTGAACCCGTGGCGGCGGAGCACGGCCCTGGAGGCCGCATTGTCGAGGGTGGTGACGGCGCGCAGAGCCTGTAGCCCGTACGACGTCACGGCGAGCTGGCACACCTGGGCGACCGCGGCCGTCGCCACCCCGCGCCCTGCGGCTCGCTCGGCCACCCGGTACCCGAGCTCGGCGATGCCGTCCTCGACGTCCACGAGGTTGACGCGGCCCACCAGCGCGCCGTCGTCGTCGAACACGACATGGAAGTGACACTCGCCGGCATCCTGCTCGGCGAGCCGGGCGCGGTGCAGCGCGGCGAACTCGGCGAAGTACGCGTCGCCGCGGTCCGGGATCGACCGGCTGAAGTACTCCCGGTTCTCGAGCTCGAAAGCCAGCACCGCAGGCGCGTGATCCGCGCGTAGCCGCTCCACTCGCACCATCTCAGGTTCGCCCCAGCCGGTCGTCGCGGAGTCGGGCCAGGCGCTGCTTGATCTCGCGACGCCGGCTGCGGGCAGCTTCGGCGTCCACCTCGGCCTGATCGAGCTGATGCCGACCAGCGTCGACGTCGGCCTTGGCGTCCTCGGCCTCGGCGCGGGCGGCCTTCAGTTTCGCCTCGAGACTTTCGACCGTGGCCTCGGCGTCCTCGAGCGCCTTGCGGCGACGGTCCAGCTCGGCAGTGAGATCGTCCACGCGGTCGTCAGCGGCCTCGACGGCGGACTGAGCCTCCTCGAACTCTGCCTGCGCCTCGGCCATGCGGCGGCGCTGGGCTTGCTGGGGCGATTCCTCCGCCGGCTGGTCCGGCTCGGTGCGGGTGCTGCGGGTGCGGGTGCCGGTGCCGCCGGTGCCGTCACGGGACGCCGCCGGTGCCGGCTCCTGCCGGTTGCGCGCCTCTCGCGCACGACTCAGCGAGATCACCTCGGCTGCTTCGCCGCTGCCGCTCACCGGGCCGAACCCCACGTTCTGCAGCGCCTTGCTGAGCCGACCGGCGCGCAGCTCCGCGCCGGCATCCGGGTCGGCGACGGCCGCGTGGAACGTCTCGCCCAGTCCTGAGCTGACGTCGTCACTCATGCCGTAGTTCGCCGTGCGGGCCAGGGCTGCCGCAGCGGTCAGCAGCTCGTCGACCAGTTCCTTGCGTCGCGCGGCCAGCTCACGCAGCCGGTCGCCGTCGCGGGAGTCGGTCGCCGCGCGCATCTGCTCGCCCAGGCCGACCAACTCGTCCACGGTGTCGGCGCGCTCGCGGGCCAGCTGGTTGGCCAGCCACGCCGTCGTCGTTGGTTTGCGCAGCGCCTTGATGCTCGCCGCCAGCTCCGCACTCGCCTCGGACTTGGCCCTCTTGGCCAGCGCGTTGCGCGCCGCGACGAACTCCTCCAGCGGCAGCGCGTACAGCGCGGTGATGTCGGACTCGACGTCCATGCTCGCGCTACTGCAGGTAACCCTCGACTTCGTCGACCGGGCGAGGCTCGACGTCGTCGGGGTCCTGGCCGGCCTCGACCCGAGCGCGCCGCTGCCGTAACAGGTCCCAGCATTGATCGAGCTGGGCTTCGACCTGCTTGAGCTGGGCGCGTTCCTCGTCGGTGGACAGTTCGCCGGCTTGCGCCCGATCGCGGAGTTGGCGCTCCTGCTCGACGAGTTCCCGGACTCTGGCCATGATGTCGTTCTCTGCTGCCATCTCCGTCCTCCTGGAGCCGGTCATGCACCGAGCTTAAACGCTCGCTTCCGCCGACTGTCGGTTTCGAGTGCGTGCAACTGTGGCCTCGTCGGCGCCGAGCGGGCGACGTCAGGCTGCTGAGGCCTTGCGAGCCTCGAGGATGGCCTCGGCGAGCTGGTCGCGGTTCATCGTCGAGCGCCCGGAGATATCGAGTTTGCGGGCGAGTTCGACCAGATCGGCTTTGGACGCTTGGCTGAGGTCGTCTTTCGACGGCTCGCTCGGCTCTCCGCGCTGATCCTCGGCGCTGCCCTTGCCGTTGGTTTTGCCCTTGCTCTTGCCGGCGCCCTTACGTCGGCCACGGGCCGACTCCACGCTGGCTTCGAGCGCACTGAGCAGGTCGGATACGCCTGTGGCCGGCTCGGGCTCAGCGCCCTTGACGACCTCCTCGCCCTCGCGCTTGGCCTCGACCAATTCCTCGACTCGCTCGGTGTAGGTGTCGCGATAGTCCTCGGGACGCCACGGCTCGGTCATGGCCTCGATCAGATCGATGGCCATCGACAACTGTTTGCGCTGCGAGGTCTCGGCCGGCAAGTCGGGCAGTTCGGTTTGCGGGTCGCGGATCTCGTCGGCGAACAGCATCGTCTCCAGCACCAGGACGGAGCCGGACGCCCGCACCAGTGCCAGGTATTCCTTGCTGCGCATGACGAACGTCGCGATGCCGGCTCGGTCCGATTTCGCCAGCGCGTCGCGCAGCACCGCGTACGGCGTCTGGTTGTCTTCGTCGGACGGCGCCAGGTAGTAGCTGTTCTGGAAGTGGATCGGGTCGATCTCGGCCAGGTCGACGAAGGAGGAGATCTCGAGCGTGCGTGAGCGGCCCGGGGCGATCTCGGTGAGCTCGTCCTGCTCGACCATGACGTAGTCGCCGCCGCCGACGTCGTGGCCCTTGACGATGTCGTCGTACTCGACCTCTTTGCCGGTGCGTTCGTTCACGCGCTTGTAGCGGATCCGGTCTGATGTGTCGCGCTCGAACTGATGGAACCTGACCTCGTGCTCTTCCGTCGCGCTGTACAGCCGGACGGGGATCGAGACCATGCCGAAGGTGAGCGCGCCGCTCCAGATCGACCGTGCCATGTCGCCACCACCCTTCCGCTGACCTCGTACCCAACGGCGCCGGACGCGAACGCGGCGGCGGTGGGCATGGGGCAGGCGCGCGCGGGGTGGCTTGCACCACTAGGCGTTGTGTCGCATCACGAGGCGTGCACGGGTGGTGTGGCAGGGAATTGCCAAGTGAACATGATCATTTGACTATCGCGGAGTAGGGTGTGTGCAGGTAGTTCGGTAGCGGCAACGGCGCCGGGAGGAACTCGTGGAAATCGGTGGAATCATTCCGCACTGATCGTCGGTAT
>JAJYTA010000096.1 GCA_021793295.1 Actinomycetes bacterium | reverse complement strand
CGCCCGGCACGGCGCGGACACGATCGTGCCGCCGCGGGACGCTCTTGCTCAGGCCCTGCTGATCGTGGTCGCCATCGCCCCGGTGGCCGCAGTAGCCGGCCTGGTCGCCGGCTCCGACGCCGTCCTTGCCGTACTTCTGGGCCTGGCCTCGGGTGCAGGCGTTGCGGTCGCGACACCGAGTCCGCAGTGGCGGGCGGCCCTCGTGGTGGCGACGGGACTCGCCGCGGCAGCCGGCGCGGCCGGTCATGGCCATGCCGTCGCGGTGGCGGTGATCGTGGCGCTGGCGGCCGTCGTGCAGGCTCCGTTCTCGATCCGGGTCGGCGCGGTGGCGACGATGCTGCCCGCTGTCGCGGCGACCTTCGGATCCGTCGGCGGTCAGTGGTACGTCGCCGGTCTGTGGTCGGCGGCCGGCGCGGCAGCGATCACGATCGTGGTCACCGTCATCAACCTGACCGGACCGTCCGAACCGGTGCCCAGCGCGGTGGCCTGGCGGCATGCGGTCGTGACGGCGCTGGCCGCCGGGACGGCCGCCGGCCTGAGCGTGCACTGGTCGGTGCCCCACGGGTACTGGGCCGTCGTCACCCTCTGCGTGGTGCTGCATCCGGTCCGCGGCGAGACTTCGAGACGCGCGCTCGACCGCTTCGCCGGAACGGCGACCGGTGCCGTCCTGGCCGGCTTGTTGGCGACAGCCTTGCCCGTCGGGGCGGGCTTGGCGGTCGCGGCGGTGTGCGCGCTGCTGATGCTCGGCTGGTCGGTCGCGGCGAACGAACGCAAACAGTTGATCTTCCTGACGCCGGTCGTCGTCCTCGTCGGCTCCTCCGGGCTGTCGTCGACGGCGCTGGATCTCGCCGTCGGGCGGACGGTTCTGTCGACGCTGGGTGCCGCCGTCGCCGTGGTGCTGGCGCTGGCGCTGCATGCCTACGAACGACGCCGGCGCCCCCGACCGGTGCCCGAAGGTGATGGCTGAGCGGGCGACCTCCACCCGGCGTTCGCATCGCCCGCGTGTCGCGACGCGGTTCTCGGGTATGCCCCTCGTGACAGCACCGCGATCGGAGCCGGCCCGGACGAAGGAGCTGCTGGTGATGCTGGAAAACCAGACCAGGGACGCCGCGGCGCAGCCACGCGAAGACGTCCTGGCCCACGTGGACGCCTGGTGGCGTGCGGCGAACTACCTGTCCGTGGGTCAGATCTACCTACTCGACAACCCGCTCCTGCGCACACCGTTGCAGGCCGAGCACATCAAACCTCGGTTGCTCGGCCATTGGGGCACGTCGCCGGGGCAGAACTTCCTGTACGCACACCTCAACCGCGTCATCGCCGAGCGCGACCTCGACATGTTCTACATCGCCGGTCCCGGTCACGGGGGGCCTTCGCTGGTGTCGGCGGCCTGGCTCGAAGGAACGTACAGCGAGATCTACGGACATGTCGGCGACGACGAGGACGGGTTGCGCACGCTGTTTCGTCAGTTCTCGTTCCCGGGCGGGATCCCGAGCCACGTCGCGCCTGAGACACCCGGCTCGATCCACGAGGGCGGAGAGCTGGGTTACGCGCTCGCCCACGCCTACGGCGCGGCCTTCGACAACCCCGGCCTGACCGTGGCCGCCGTCATCGGCGACGGCGAGGCCGAGACCGGGCCGCTGGCCACGGCGTGGCACAGCAACAAGTTCCTCAACCCGGTGACCGACGGTGCGGTGCTGCCGATCCTGCACCTCAACGGGTACAAGATCGCGAACCCCACCGTGCTGGCGCGGATTCCGCGTGCCGAGCTCGAAGCGCTGATGGTCGGCTACGGGCACGTGCCGTACTGGTTTGAGGGCGGATTCGACGGCGAAGATCCGATGGCCGCGCATCGACGCTTCGCCGCTCTGCTCGACGACGTCCTCGACCACATCGCCACCATCCAGCGCGACGCCCGGGCCGGCGAGTCGAGCGAGCGCCCCGCGTGGCCGATGATCGTGTTCAAGACGCCGAAGGGCTGGACCGGGCCGAAGCATCTGGACGGCCACCCGATCGAGGACAACTACCGCTCGCACCAGGTTCCGCTGAGCAACGTCCGCGAGGATCCTGCGCAGACCCGCCGGCTCGAAGAGTGGATGCGTTCGTACCGTCCGGAGGAGTTGTTCGACGATGACGGCCGCCTGCGCGCCGACATCGCGAGCGTCAACCCGTCGGGGAACCGGCGGATGAGCGCCAACCCGCACGCCAACGGCGGCCTGCTCACCCGGGCCCTGAAGCTGCCGGACTTCCGGAACTACGCGGTCGATGTCCCGACGCCCGGGGCCTCCGTGGCCGAGCCGACTCGTGTGCTGGGCGGATGGTTGGCCGACGTGGTCAAGGCGAACCCGACGAACTTCCGGGTCTTCGGCCCGGACGAGACCGCATCGAATCGGCTGAACGCGACCGTCGACGCCGCCGACAAGACCTGGATCGCCCAGACGCTGCCCACCGACGATCACCTGTCGCCGACGGGCCGGGTCATGGAGGTGCTCTCGGAGCATCAGTGTCAGGGCTGGCTCGAGGGCTACCTGTTGACCGGCCGGCACGGCGTGTTCAACTGCTACGAAGCGTTCGTGCACATCGTCGATTCGATGTTCAACCAGCACGCGAAGTGGCTCAAGGTGACACGCGCCATCCCTTGGCGGGCGCCCATCCCGTCGCTGAACTACCTGCTGTCGTCGCACGTGTGGCGCCAAGACCACAACGGCTTCACGCACCAGGATCCCGGGTTCATCGACCACGTGGTGAACAAGAAGGCCGACGTCATCCGGGTGTATCTACCGCCGGATGCGAACACGCTGCTCTCGACGTACGACCACTGCCTGCGCAGTCACGACTACGTCAACGTCGTGGTGTCTGGCAAGCAGCCGGGACCGCAGTGGCTGACCATGGACGAGGCGATCGCGCACTGCGCCCGCGGGATCGGGATCTGGGAGTGGGCCAGCACCGACGACGGCGAACCCGACGTGGTTCTGGCCTGCGCGGGAGACATCCCCACGATCGAAACGCTGGCCGCCGCCGACCTCCTGCGCCAGTACGTGCCCGAGTTGCGGGTCCGGGTGGTCAATGTCGTGGACCTGATGCGCCTGCAAGATGAGCACGAACACCCACATGGGTTGCCGGAGGCTGAGTTCGATGCGCTGTTCACCGTCGACAAGCCGGTGGTGTTCGCCTACCACGGCTACCCGTGGCTCATCCACCGGCTGACCTACCGGCGAACCAACCACCCCAATCTGCACGTGCGCGGCTACAAGGAGGAAGGCACCACCACGACACCGTTCGACATGGTGATGCTCAACGATCTCGACCGGTTCCACCTGGTCATGGACGTCATCGACCGCACGCCCAAACTCCGCGGGCGACTGGCCGGGCTGCGCCAGCAGATGGCCGACGCTCGGCTGCGCGCCCGCCAGTACACCCGCGAGCACGGCAAAGACGATCCCGAGATCAGTTCGTGGGCCTGGCCGGCGGCCAGGGAGCTCGGCGTCTCGATCCCGGAGGCCGACGACACCGCGGCCGACCTGGCCGACTCCGGTGAGCGGTGACCGCCGGACGGCTCCGGTAGCGACGACGTCCTAGGCGAGGTCGGCCTGCATGACGTGGAAGGTGCGCGTGACGGCGAACCCCGTCTGCAGATAGAGCCGGCCGGCCGGGCTCTCGGGCCCCGTCCACAGGAACCACGCTCCGTGCAGCCCTTCGGCACGCATCCGCCGCAACGTCGCGTGCAAGAGGATCTTGCCCAGGCCGAGCCCTCGACGCGTCTCGCGCACCCCGATCGGGCCGAAGCGCTCACGCAGGCCGCGGTATGCGGCGTAGGTGGCGAAGCCGACCACCTCGGCCTGAGGGTCGCGGACGAGCACGACCCGGTCGGGCCGGCCGTGCCGGACGACAGCCTGCCGGACGGCTTCACCCCAGTCCGGTGCCATCTCACCTGCGGCGAAGGAGATCACGTCGGGCAGATCATCGGCCTGAGCGGGCGTGACGACGTAACCTTCGGCTTCGCGGTCGCGCTGGCGTTCGATGACGTCGTCGGGCGTGGCGTAGGTGGCCAGGCCGAAGTCCATCGCGACCGGTTTCGACATCGTGCGGAAACCGTGCCGCTCGAGCAGCCGCAGCCCGTCCGGATACCGGTCGGCGTCGAGCCCGGGCAGGAAGTAGGCAGGCGGGTAGCCGGAGAAGTTGACCCAGCGCGAACCCGCGGCCCGCAGGAAGTCCTTGGCCCGTTCGATCAACTCGCCACCGATCCCGCTGTTGCGCTCCCCCGGGTGGACTCCGCCAATGGTGATCCATCCGCCGTCGGGATCGACCGGGATGCCCACGGTCTGCCGTGCTCGGACGGCGTAGACGAAGCCGAGCAGGCCGCCGGCTCCCCGAGCGGGATCACCGCTGTCGGCGATGATCAGCCCGGCCGGATCGAAGTTCGTGTCGAGCAGGACGTTCTCGGCGAACCACTCCGGCGAGACGGGATCGGCGGGCTGCGCCGCGGCGATCAGGTCGACCAGGCGGGCACCATCACCCGGTCGGAACGTGCGGTACACGACGTCGGCCATCCGGCCAGCTCCTCTCAGTCCAGCGTGGTCACTCGGCTACCGTCACCGCTGGACAAGGCCACCGCGCGGTCCACGCCGGCCAGGCAGCCCCGCATCGTCAGCTGGGCGGTGTAGTAGTCGATGTAGCGGAAACCGTAGGTCTCGCCCCGCGCGAAGGCCTGGCCCGCGATCGCCTCGCTCCACACGTCGAACGCCTCGGCCGAGATCGGTGCGTACGTGTCGGCGGCGAAGCCCTGGTCGTCCTCCCAGTTCTCGGTGTACAGCACCTGTCCGACGCCGTGGCGTTCGCCGTCCTCGGGCGCCCAGCCGGGCAGCCCGGCCAGGAACCGGGCGCGTTCGGCCACGATGCTCGCGTTCTCGTGGTCGGTGTGGATGCTGTGTCGCCAGTGCGCGACGAGGAGGTCGGGCCGGACGGCACGGATGATGCGCGCCAACCGCGCGGCCACGTCGTCGTCGGGGTGGAGAAACCCGTCGGAGATGTCGTCGAAGACGTGGAACTGCGCACCGATCCGTTCGGCGAACGCCGTTCCTTCGGCGATCTTCTGCTTGCGGTATTCGTCGATTCCGAGCCTGGGGTGGCCGCGCTCGCCCGGGGTGAGCGCGACGAGTACCGCTCGGCCACCGTCGAGTACGGTCTGCGCCAGCAGTGGCCCGGCGGCCAGATCCATGTCGCCGATGTGGCCGCCGACGGCCATGATGGTGCGCGGTTTCACGTAACGGTCCTCCTGAGCTGGTCAACGATCTGCGCGCAACGGCGCGACGGAATCGTAGGTGGTTCGGAGCAGTTCGACGGTCGGTTCGTACCGGCGCTGGGCCACGCCGACGAAGATGCAGTCGGCCACCATCAACTGCGCGATCCGCGACGCCATCGCCCCGGATCGAAACGTCGTCTCCCGAACGACGGTCGACAAGGTGAGATCCGCCGTGCCGGCGAGGACGGAGTCGGTTCGGTTGGTGACGGCCACGGTCGTGGAGCCGTGCGCGGACGCGACCCGGAGGAACTCGACGGCTTCGCGGGTCTCGCCGGTGTGCGAGAACGCCACCGCCACGTCGCCGCTGCCGCCGATCGACGCGGCGACCATGGCATCGTGCGCGTCGCCGAAGGCGAACGACACCCGCCCGATGCGCAGCAACTTGCGCTGCAGGTCCGCCGCGCTCCAGCCGCTGGCGCCGACACCGTAGATCGTCGTACGCCCGGCGGCGTCGATCGCGTCGACCACCGCGTCGAGCTGGCCCACGTCCAGTCCGGCCGCGGTCTCCTCGAGGCACAGCTTCTCGGAAAACGCGATCTTGGCGATCATGTCCGCCGTGGAGTCCGTCGGCGCGATGTCGGCGCCGTGACCGTACTCGTCGCCGCGCTGAGCGGTCTCACGACCCAGCTCGGTCGCCAGCGCGATCCGCAACGGGACGTAGCCGGAAAGGCCGAGCGTGCGGCAGAACCTGATGACGGAGGTCTCCGACGTCTCGCAGGCTCGAGCGAGCTCGCTGATGGTGTTTTCGAGCACCACCTGGGGCCGCGCCAGGATGGCGTCGGCGACCCGGCGCATCGACGGCGGGTACGACTCGGCCTTGGCCTGAATGGTGCTCTGGATGCTCACACTGTCCCCCTTTCGGCCGCGACGTCTGGTCCGGAGGCTTCAGCGGTAGAGCCTGATGTCCGGGGGTGGCTGCGGGGCGGGTGGGCTGGCCGCGATGATCTCCTGCGTACTCGCCTTCGCGTCGATGCCCTCGCGTAGCGCCGGCGAGCCCCACAGCAGATCGATGAACGGCGGGCCCTGCTCGTCGTCGCGGGGGCGCCAGGCGAAGTCCTGCGGATACAGCTCGGCGAGCATCGCGATGATGCCGATCCCGGTCTCGACCGGCTCGAACACGCCAGGATCGAGGACGTGCACCTGCACGCCGCGCAGCGTCGACCCAGCCCACTTACCGTGGGTGGGCCGGAACTCGAGGTCGCGGAAGCGCGCTCCCGCGAAGCCCCGCTCGTTCAGCGCTGGCGCGAGCCGCAGGTCGACGTACGGCGCGCCGATGATCTCGAACGGGCGGGTGGTCCCGCGTCCTTCGGAGGCCGTCGTCCCCTCGATCAGTCCTGTCCCGGGGTACACCAGGGCGGTGTCGAAGGTCGGCATGTTGGGCGAGGGCATCACCCACGGCAGTCCGGTGTCGGCGATGCTCATATCCGGCCGCCAGCCCGCCATGACGACGACGTCGACCTTCGGGCGGGCGCCGACCGCGTCCGGCACGTGCTCGGCGGCGAACCACTGCGCCAGCTCACCGGTCGTCAGACCGTGCCGCAACGGAACCGACACCCGGCCCACGAAACTGGAACACGACGGCACCAAGCCCGGCCCGGCGGTCGCCGCGCCCAACGGGTTGGGCCGGTCGAGCACCACGACGGGGACGCCGGTGCGGGCGCTGGAGCACAACAGGTCGTACAGCGACCAGATGTAGGTGTAGAAGCGGACCCCGATGTCCTGTAGATCGAACAGGACGACATCGACATCGGACTCGGTGACCAGCGCGTCCAGGCTCGCCCCGGACCGCTGATAGGTGTCCAGAACGGGCAGGCCGGTGGCCTCGTCGACGCCGCTGGGCTCACTCTCCCCGGCCTGGACCGCACCCCACATGCCGTGCTCGGGGGTGAACACCGTGGTCAGCGGAACACCGGCAGCGATCAGTGCGTCGAGATCGCGGGTGAGGTCCGGCATGACCGCGGTGTAGTTGGTGAACAGCCCCACCGCGGAGCCGGTCACGAGCGACGGGTCGTCGGCGAGGCGATGTGCCCCGGTCCGAACCCGCGTGGGCGCGTCGACCAGCTGGCTCATGGGGATGCTCCATCCGCAGGGGTGGTAGGCAGTTTACGAATGTAGAGCGAACTCGGTCAATCATTGACGGAGCGTTGGGCCCCTTGCAGCGGTGGGGCGATCGGGCGGGTCGCGGCGATCGGGCCGCGGGAGGCGGTCGCGCTGCCGTCGGCCCGGGATCTGTCGTGAAGATCGTCGTGCTGAGAATCGCCGCTATAGCCCGCGCCCCCGCGCACGACGATCTTCACGACCACGACCACGACAGGTCAAGGCACAGCCATTTCCCGATGGGGATTCGAGCCGCGCGCCATCCGTACGACATGCTGGCCCGTACAAGCCGATGAGAGATTTCGACCACGGCAGCGCGGAGGCCACCTGATGTCCACGAGAATGCGCCGGCTACTGCTCTTCGGCCTGGGCGGACTCGTGACGCTGGCCATCCTGGTCGTCGGAGGCACGTATCTGTACGTCAACGTGATCTCCGACGACGCTCCCGCGCCCTTGGCACTCGACGAATCCGGCGGAGGCGGGGCATCAGTCGCCGACCTCGAGGGAACGTGGACGATCACTCACGACTCCGAGGCCGGCTACCGCGTCGACGAAGTGCTCAACGGACAGGACAACACCGTCGTCGGCCGGACCAACGACGTCAGCGGTCAGATCACGGTCGCCGACGGCGCCGCCACTGACGCCGAGGTCGTGGTGGACATGACGACCGTGACCACCGACAGCGGCAGCCGGGACAGTCAGTTCCGCGGTCCGATCATGCTGACCGACGAGTTCCCGACCGCGACCTTCCGGCTCACCGAGCCGGTCAGTGTGGCCGATATGAGCGGGTCAGGGCCGGTCAGCGTCACTGCGGCCGGAGAGTTGACGCTTCGCGACGTCACCCGGCCGGTCGAGGCCGAGGTCGACGTCCAGAGCTCCGGCGGGGACGTCCAGGTCGCCGGATCGATACCGATCACGTTCGCCGACTTCGGGATCGACCCCCCGAACCTCGGCTTCGTGCGCGTCGAGAACTCCGGCGTCGTGGAGTTCCTGCTGACGTTGGAGCAGGACGGAACGTGACCGGCGCGGCAGGCAGCAGACCCACCGCGCCGGTGAGGTGATTCAGCGGCGCTCGTCGCCGTCGGTGTCCGGTGCGTCCGTCGATGCGCCCGCGTCGTCCGTCGACGCGCCCGCAACGTCCGTCGAGGTCGCCTCGTCGTCGGCGACGGACGTGTCGCTCACCGCGTCGGCCGCAGACGCATCGCCTTCTGCGTCGTCGGCCGTCGAGGCGTCGTCGGCGGCGGACACGCCTCCTGCTGGCTCGTCGCCCGCCGGTGGTGGCGGCGGCGCGGCGCCGCCTGCCGTGGCTGAACCGTCCGTGGAGCCGTCCGCCGTGGCCGAACCCGCAGCCGCTGAACCCGCCGCAGCCCCACCGGCAGCGGCCACACCGGCAGGAGCCTGGTCAGCGGTTGCCTCCTTGCCACGGTTGCGCGCCAGGAAGAACAGCAGCGCAATGATCGCGGCGACGACCACCAGGGCGATCACGATCCAGGCCCAGACCGGCATGCCGCCAGCGCCGGAGTCCTTGGCGCGCGCACTGATCTCGAGGTTTTCACCCGGCTCCGGGACCCACGTGACCGTGGTGCCGTCGAGTTCACCGTTGTGCTCGATGACCTCGCCCGGGAACGTGATGCTCAAGCTCACGTCGAACGACTCCATCATCGCCTCGGGATTGAAATCCGAGCCGAGTTGGTCTTCCAGACCCCCCATGTCGTCGGGGTTGATCTGGCTCATGTCCATCTCGCCGTTGACCACGAATTCGTCGCCTTCGTGGACGATGCCGAATCCGTCGGAGTCCTCGGCGAACTCGGCCAGGTCCGCACCGTTGAAGGTGTATTGCTTGCCCGTGAACTCGTCGTCCTCGTAGTCCTCGACCTCAGCATTGTCAGGCAGGTCGGTTTCCATCTCGTCGAACATCGTCGAGGGGTCTTCGCCCATCGATTCAGCGAAGTCCGACACGGCCTGGTTGAATGCCACCACCATGGTGCCGTCAACCGTGTCATCGGTGTTGAGTTCCAATTCCATATTGATCTTCATGCATCCCGCCAGCGACACCGCCAGCAAAGCTGCACCACACGCGCGTAGCGCATTCGTTCGTCTCATGAGGCGCAGCCTGGCACAACGCTCGCTGTCTGCGCATCTGGACCGGGCAGTTCGATCATCACGTCGTCGGCGAACCTCGGCCCCTCATATCCGGTGATGCCCGACGAATGACCGTCCGCCCGCGGCTGTCGCAGCTCGACGGCATGATGGGGTGATGCGAACCGACGACTTCGCCGACACCGAAGCCCCCACGTCCGCCACCGCTGCGCCGGCCGTCGATGCACCCGACGTCGACGCGGTACGTGCCGTGCTCGATGGACGATGGGCGCAGGCTCGGGCCGCTGTGCGGGGCCTCGCCGACGAGCCACTGTTCCGCCCGGTGTACGGGTTGGACCGCGAACAGTACCGCGACCATGTGTGGCGCCAGGCGCAGCAGCTTGCCGCGCACGGCCACATCCGAGTCGGCTTTCCTGAGGCGCACGGCGGCCAGGGCGACGTCGGCAGCTGGGTCACGATGTTCGAGACGCTCGCGTTCACCGATCTGTCGCTGCTGGTCAAGGCCGGGGTCCAGTGGGGCCTGTTCGGCGGGGCCATTCAGCACCTGGGCACCGAGCGGCACCACCGGCGTTACCTCGACGACGTCATCGCCCTGCGGTTGCCGGGATGCTTCGCGATGACCGAGACGGGACACGGTTCGGACGTGCAGGCGTTGCGGACCACCGCCACCTTCGACCCGGCGACCGACGAATTCGTCGTCCACACCCCGGACGCCGAGGCCCGCAAGGACTACATCGGCAATGCCGCCCGCGACGGCCGACTCGCGGTCGTGTTCGCACAGCTGGTGACCGGCGGTGAGAACCGCGGCGTGCATGCGTTGCTGGTACCGATCCGCGACGCCGATGGTGCCGCGCTGCCCGGCGTCACCATCGGCGATTGCGGCGAGAAGGCCGGCCTACAGGGCGTCGACAACGGACGCCTCACCTTCGACCACGTACGCATCCCGCGAGACAACCTGCTCGATCGCTACGCTCAGGTCGCCGCCGACGGCACCTACACCAGCTCCATCGAGAACCCGAACCGGCGGTTCTTCACGATGCTCGGAACGTTGGTCCAAGGCCGGGTCAGTATCGCCGGCGCGGCCGGAAGCGCGACCAAGACCGCCTTGACCATTGCCGTGCGCTACGCCGAGCGACGCCGCCAGTTCAACGTCCCCGGCACCGACGACGAGGTCACGCTGCTGGACTATCGCGCGCACCAGCGGCGCCTCCTGCCCGCCCTGGCCACGACCTACGCGTTGCATTTCGCCCAGGCGACGCTCGTCGAGCGCCTGCACGCCGTCCTGGGTGGCGAGGACACCCGGGCCCAGCGCGAGCTCGAGTCGCGCGCGGCCGGGCTCAAGGCCGTCGCCACCTGGCATGCCACGGCGACCATCCAGGAGTGCCGCGAGGCCTGCGGAGGTGCGGGGTACATGGCAGAGAACCGGCTGCCGCAGCTGAAGGCCGACACCGATGTGTTCACCACCTTCGAGGGCGACAACACCGTCCTCATGCAGCTGGTGGCGAAGGAACTGTTGACGGACTATCGCGAGCAGTTCGGCAACCTCGACTTCTCCGGCACCGTACGGTTCGTGTCCGAGCAGGTCGTCGAGACCGTCGTGGAGCGAACCGCCGCGCGGTCGCTGATCCAGCGGCTGGTCGACGCCGTGCCTGGCCGCGACGAAGACGCCGATCTGCTGGATCGCGGATACCAGCTGAAGCTGCTGGAGTTTCGCGAGAAGCACATGCTCGACGGCGCCGCCCGCCGATTGCGGGCCGCGTCGGGTTCGCGCGGATCAGCATCGGGGTCCGAAGGCCGGGCAGCATTCGAGGCGTTCAACAACGTCCAAGACCATCTGCTGGCCGCGGCGCGGGCGCACGTCGACCGTGTCATCCTCGAGGCCTTCGTCGCGGCCATCGACGACTGTGCGGACGCCGACGTGGCGGCGCTGCTCGATCAGGTCTGCCACGTGCATGCGCTGTCCACCATCGAGGCGAACCGAGCGTGGTTCCTCGAGCACGACCGCCTCACACCGGCCCGCAGCAAAGCCATCACGGCGACGGTCAACGAACTGTGCACCAGCCTGCGTCCACACGCACGGCTGCTGGTCGACGCCTTCGGCATCCCGGAACCGTTCCTGGACGCCGCGATCCTGCGCTGAGCGGACCACCGCCGGTCCCGAGATCCAGCAATCAGCCCTGGTGGGTCAGACGGTGGCCCGTAACGCCTCCAGCGCACGATCGGCGTGCGTGTCCATGTTGAGCTCGCTGCGCACGACCTCGATAACGCGGGAGTCGGTGTCGATGACGAAGGTGTGGCGTTTCACCGGGCCGATGCGGCGCTTGACCCCGAATTTGGCGGCCACGACCCGCTCTGGATCGCTGAGCAGAGGGAACCCGAAGTCGTGGCGGTCGGCGAACGTCTTCTGCCGGTGGACGTCGTCGGCGCTGATCCCGACCGGCTGGGCGCCGACGGCGTCGAACTCTGCGGACAGGTCACGGAAACGGCACGCCTCAACGGTGCACCCCTTGCTCAAGGCGGCCGGATAGAAGAACAGCACGACCGGTCCCTTGACCAAGAACTCGCTGAGCCGCCGGGGCACGCCCTCGTCGTCCGGAAGTTCGAAATCCTCTACGGTGTCGCCCACGTTCATGCCGTGGCCTCCATCGGCGTGCGGGTCTCGTGCAGTCGTCACAGTGTGACATGACAACAGTCGTGAACTCGCGCACCGAACCGCCCGATGAGACGCCACCGCCTCGAGCTAGGCGTTCGAACCAGCATCCACCAGGATCGACGCCCCGGTGACGGTACGCCCGCCGGGGCCGGCAAGGTAGGCGACCAGGCCGGCCACGTCCGCAGGGTCACCGTAGCGGCCGAGCGCGGTGTGGGTCCGCTGGCCCTCGGCGGCGGGTCCGGACGCCGGGTTCATCTCGGTGTCGGTGGGCCCCGGGTTCACCACGTTGGCGGTGATGCCGCGATCCCCGAGATCACGTGCGAGGCCGCGAGTCATACCGACCAGCGCGGACTTGCTCGCCGCGTACAGCGTCATGCCGGCCGACGGCACCCGTTCGGCGAGATTGCTGCCGATACTGATGATCCGGCCGTCGCCGTCCATGTGCTGGGCCGCTGCTTGCGCGGCGCGCAGCGCAGCTCGCACGTGAATGGCCAGCGTGCGGTCGATGTCGTCGACCGTGAGATCCTCCAGCCGACCGAACGCGGCCACCCCGGCGTTGTTGACCAGGATGTCGAGCCGGCCGAAGTGCTCGACAGTCTGCTCCACGGCCCGGACCACGTCGTCCGGGCGCGCACTGTCGGCGTGCATGGCCAAGCCGCGCGCACCGCTGGCCTTGACGGTGTCGACGACGTCGGCTGCCTGCTCCGCCGACGACGAATAGGTCAAGGCGACGTCGGCTCCGTGTCCCGCCAACGTGGTGACGATCGCCGCGCCGATGCCGCGGCTGCCTCCGGTGACGAGCGCGACCTTGCCAGTGAGCATGAGATCTCCGATCTTATTTTTTGTATCGAACGCTACATATTTCTACCCGGCCTATCCTGGAGGCGTCAAGGGTTATTGTGCCGCTCGATACAGAAAGGTTGGGCATGGCCGCGCGCGGACGTCCACGCGGGTTCGATCGCGACAGCGCATTGCGCTGCGCCATGCTGCTGTTCTGGGAACGTGGCTACGAGGCGACCTCGATCAGCGACCTCACTGCCGCGATGGGCATCAACTCGCCGAGCCTCTATGCCGCTTTCGGGTCCAAGGAAGCGCTGTTCCGCGAGTCGATCGAGCTGTACGGCCGGACCGAGGGTTCCAGCACACGGCGGGCGGTCCTGGAGGAACCCACCGCCCGTGACGCCGTCGAGGCCATGCTTCGCGCCAATGCCGACATGTTCACCGACCCTGCTCACCCCGCCGGCTGCCTGGTCGTCCAAAACGCCGGCAGCGGCGGCATCAGCGACTTCTTGACCGCATGCCGTCGCAGCGACCACGACGTCGTCCGCGAACGGATCGACCGCGCCGTGGCCGAGGGTGAGTTGCCGGAGGGGACCGACACCGACGCCGTGGCCAGGTTCTACACGACGGTGCTCTACGGCCTGGCGGTCCACGCTCGCGACGGCGCGGACCGGACGCAGCTGCAGATCGCCGTCACTGCGGCGATGGCGTCCTGGGACGAAGTGGTGCGGACGGCAGGCGAACGCGCCAGCTGATCGAACGGCGCACGAGAAGGATCAACGGCACATCCATTGCCGGTCCCGCCGGCCAGGAGCAGACTCGAAGAGTCGGTTCAATGCAGTTCAAGGGGGACCATCATGCTCACCGACGCTGCCATCACCACCATTCTCCCGGTCAGCGACGTGAACCGGGCGACGGCGTTCTACCGCGACCAGCTAGGCCTGCAAGACCTGGGCGACTCACCATCGGGCAACCACGTGCTACGCACCGGCTCCGGCTCGACCATCGAGCTGATGACCACCGAAGGCGGAGCGCAAAGCAAGCACACGGTCGCCACGTTCGGTGTGCCCGATCTGCGCGCCGAGATCACCGATCTCGAGACGAAGGGTGTGCAATTCGACGACTACGACATGCCGGGACTGACCACGGTCGACCACATCGCCACCGACGGCACTGACCGGGCCGCCTGGTTCTCCGACACCGAGGGCAACATCCTCTGCCTGCACGAGGAGAGCCCCGCCTGATCAGCGCTCAGTCGTCGCCGCGGGCGAGATCACGCCGCCGTAGATCACGCAGCCAGGTGCTGACGCGTTCGCCGTCGGGCTCGGCGGGCAGGAACGACGTCGCCGCCGCTTCCTCGATCTCCTGCTGTAGCTCGAGCCGCCACGCCTCGACCTGATCCCAGGTGAGTTGTCCGGCGCGGGCGGCCACCAGCCGCTCCCGGTGAGCCTCCCCCACACCTCCGGTGTCGCCGCTGTTCAACAGCGCGATGCCGTCGACCAGGAGCCGGAGGACGTGGGCGACTTCGCGCCACCATGCCTCGCCGCGCTCGCGATCGCTTTCGTCGAGCTTCTTGAACTGGGTCAGGGCGTGATCGGTGTACGCCGTGGAGATCGCCTGAGACAGGAAGGCGCCACGCAGGTCGAGCAGTTCGTGGCCGGCCTCGCTGATCCAGATCGGGCGCGGCGCCCACAACATCTCGAGGCAGTGGGGATTCGCCTTGAGGGCCAGTTGGCAGAACCGCTCGATCTCCCACGAGAACCACGAACCCGGGCCGGCGACGTGCAGCGGCGGTTTGCGCAGCGACCAGAACGTGTGCGTCGGCGCCTGATACACGCCGCGGACGTCGGCCCCGGCTTCCGCGTCGTCGGTCCCCGTGCCCGACGAGCTGACCAGCACGGCGAAGATGGTGCACTGGGTGACCAGGGCCGCGCTGTCGGCGAACGGCCGCGGCTCGGGTTCGGGTTCGCGACGGCCGACGAGGGTGACGGCGTCGGGCCGGACCTCGATACGCGTCCCGTCAGCAAGAACCACCTGGTACGAACCGTCGCGACGCTGCACGACCCGGCCCACGGCGCCCCGCTCGGCAGGGCCGGTCCCGCTCGGTCCGGGCTCTCGGACGACCACCTGCGCACCGAGCGGAATCGGCGCTTGGTCGCTCATCACGTACCCCCCACCGCCGGGATTCCGGCCACGCGGCCAGTCGAACGACGATCGCAAGACATGAGGCCATTCTCTCGCGGATCGGGTGCGACCGTGACCGACCGGCGAGTATCGGCCCGCTGCGGCCATGCCGGGTCGATGCTCGAGCGCCGGTACCGCCGGGCTACGTTGGCGCTATGACTCAGGAGCAATGGTCCGCCGTCGACAGCTATCTGACCGACCACGTCGTCGGCACCGACCCGGTCTTGGACGCAGCGCTGAAGGCCAGCGCCGACGCCGGGCTCCCGGCCATCAACGTGGCTCCCAACCAGGGCAAGCTCCTGCATCTGCTGGCCGTGATCCACGGCGCTCGGCGCGTTCTCGAGATCGGCACCCTCGGCGGGTACAGCGCCATCTGGCTCGCGCGGGCCTTGCCCGCGGGCGGGCGCCTGATCTCACTGGAGGCCGACCCCGACTACGCCGAGGTGGCGAGGTCGAACATCGTCCGGGCCGGATTGACCGACGTGGTCGAGATCCGTACCGGTGCAGCCCTGGACACGCTGCCGAAGCTCGCCGACGAGGGGACGGACCCGTTCGACCTCGTCTTCATCGATGCCGACAAGTCGAACAACCCCCACTATTTCGACTGGGCCCTGCGCCTGACCCGCCGCGGGAGCGTGATCATCGTCGACAACGTCGTCCGGGGCGGCGCTGTCATCGACGCCACCTCCGATGAGCCGAGTGTCATCGGAACTCGCCGGCTGTTCGAGCAGATCTCCACCGAGCCCCGCGTCGACGCCACCGCCGTGCAGACCGTCGGCAGCAAGGGCTACGACGGTTTCCTGCTCGCCACCGTCACGGCCGAGGTGTGATCCGTCGCACCCCCACTCGACGTCGACAACGGCCGACTCAGGCCGAACGCAGCAGCCGCTCGCCCAGCTCGCGCAGGTAGGTACCGAACTCGTCCGGCTGCACGATGGTGAATTCCGCGCCGACGGTGCTGAGCACGAAGGCCGGCCACTCGAACGCGTCGACGTTCATGGTCAGGCGGCTGACCTGCTCGTTCAGCGCCTCGACCGTGCCCCAGTCCCAGACGGCCCGTTGAACGGTGGCCGGGGCCGCGCAGACATCGACGATCACCTGATATCGCGTCGGTATCGACGCGAGCTGGTCACGGACGAATTGCGCAGCGTCGCTGGCCGGCAGCTCTCGAGGCCGGAACCGCACCCCGGTGACCGCGGGTTCGGTGAGGCGATCGACCCGGAAGGTCCGCCAGTCGTGCCGCTCGGTGTCCCAGGCCACGAGGTACCACCGGCTGCCCAACGAGACGAGCCGATGCGGTTCCACCAGCCGACTGGCTCGCTCTCCCGCGCGGGTGCGGTAGCCGAACCGTAGCCGTTCGTCGTCGCGGCAGGCCTGGGCGATCACCGTCAATGCGTTCGCGTCGACGGTCGTGCCCGCGCCGAGCGCCGCCGGCACCGTGTAGGTCTGCAACGCGTCGACCCGCCGACGCAGCCGTGGCGGCATGACCTGGAC
>JAJYTA010000298.1 GCA_021793295.1 Actinomycetes bacterium | reverse complement strand
CCACCGAGAACCGTCTTGCCCTGTCGCACGGACTTGTTGCCCTGAGCGACGCATTCCGGGCAATGAAAGCCCACCGGTGCCGCCGTCATGCAGTCCGGGCAGATGTAGCGCTCGCACCGCGAACAGCGGATGTAGGTCTCGCGCCCTGCATGGCGGTAGCAGGTCGGGACGGTTCCGCCAGCGCCGGGAGGCCCATTGGGCGAGCCCGCAGATCCGGTCATGACTCGGTCGGTCCCCGGCTCAGGACTCGGTGATGTCGACCGACTCGATGACGACGTCGTCGATCGGCCGGTCCATCCTGCCGGTGGGCACGTTCGAGATGGCGTCGACGACCTGCCGGCTCGATGCGTCGGCGACCTCGCCGAAGATCGTGTGCTTGCGGTTGAGATGCGGCTGCGGACCGACGGTGATGAAGAACTGCGAACCATTGGTGTTCGGGCCTGCGTTGGCCATGGCAAGCAGGTAGGGCCGGTCGAAGACCAGTTCCGGGTGGAACTCGTCGGCGAAGTCGTAGCCCGGCCCGCCGGTTCCGAGGCCCAGCGGGTCGCCGCCTTGGATCATGAACCCGGAGATGATGCGGTGCATGATCGTTCCGTCGTAGAGTTTGTCAGTGGTCTTCTGACCGGTCTCGGGGTGCACCCATTCGCGCTCGCCCTTGGCAAGCTCGACGAAGTTGCGCACCGTCTTCGGAGCATGATGGGGGAACAGTTGAACGGTGATGTCACCGTGGTTGGTATGCAGGGTGGCATGAAGCTGCTCGGCCACGGGTAAGCCTTTCACGTCGTATGAACTCGATTCGGTCCATCCTCCCACGGCGGGCCGTGCGTCAGCATACGGTCGTGACAAGGCATGATCGGCAAGGATGGACGGGGACTCCGGGCCCTGCGACACGTGATTGAGGAGGCCCAGCAGTGACCAAACTGTTGAAGATGCAGCGAAGCAGCCGTTCCGATGAGGCGAAAGACCGTGCGGCCGCGGTGGCCGACCAGGCGCGGTCAGCGGCAAAACAGTACGGGAAACGAGCCAAGGACGCCGCGTCGCCCATGGTGGGTACCGCCCGCGAGCGCATCACACCGGTCATGGAGTCCGCTGTCGAACGGGTCACGCCTGCTGTGCAGTCTGCGCGGGAGCGAGTCGGCCCCGCGGCTTCGCAGGCACGCGATACGTTCCTGAACGACGTCGTCCCGCGGGTCGCCGACACGGTCGCCGACGCTGCTGATCGGCTGTCCGAACGGGCGCACGATCTGTCCGACCGCTCGGCCGAGATCGCCCGGCAGGCCGAGAAACAGCGCAAGAAGAGTCGTCGCCGTAAGTTCGCTTTGGTGCTTGGAGGCTTCGCCGCAGGTGGAGCCGCCGTGGCCGCCATCCTTCGCCGTCGCAGCCAGTCCGACCAATGGACCACCTACGACCCGACGGCCGGGCCGTGGGCTCCGGCACCGGCGCCCGAGACCGAGCATGCGGAGTCGGAAAGTTCCCAGGCCGAACGTTCCGAGAGCGACGAGGCGGGCGACAAGCCGAGCGACCAAGCCGACAGCGACTCGAAGTCAACCGGCGGTGACGACACCACGGCTTCCTCGACCTCGTCGGCCACGTCTGCTGCCAAGGAGTCCGCGAGCAACGACACGGCGCAGGCCGACGACGCTGCCGGCCCGGTCGAGAAGTCGGCTCAGCGCGCCACCAAGAAGACCACGTCGAAGCGGTCCACCGCCAAGAAGTCAGCGCCGGCCGCCACGAACCAGGCCACCCTGGACGACGGGCACAAGTGATCCGTCCTGGTCGCGCTTGGTCGTCGCCGCGTCAGCCGACCACGGCCTCCAGCGTGACCATGTCGGCCAACACCGCCGCTGCCGCCTGAACCACCGGCACGGCCAGCAACGCTCCGGTTCCTTCGCCGAGCCGCAGACCGAGCTCGATCAAGGCCGGATGATCGAGCCGGTCGCCGAGGGTTGTGCCGCCTCGTTCCGCGGAGGTGTGCCCGGCGATGACGTAACCGGCCGCCGCGGGGCACAGTTCGATGGCGGCCAGCACGGCCGCGCCCGACACCACACCGTCGGCCACCACCGGCACCCGCGCAGCCGCGGCCGCGAGCACGGTACCGGCCAGCGCAGCATGCTCCAATCCGCCCAGCGAGGCCAGTGTCCGCAACGGATCCCGGTCGGGTCCGTGCCGATGCAGCGCGGTACGGACGACGTCGAGCTTGCGCGGGGTACGCGAGTCGTCGGCGTTGGCGCCATGGCCGGTCACCGCGGCCGGGTCGGCTCCGGTGAACGCGCTGAGCAGACACGCCGTCGCCGTGGTGTTGCCGATGCCCACCTCGCCGGTGACCAGGAGGTCGGTACCGTTCGCGATCAGTTCGGTCGCCGTTGCGGCGCCCGCGGCCATCGCGGCGGCGCATTCGTCCACGGTCATCGCCGGCTCGATCATGATGTCGCGGGTACCGCGCCGGACGCGGAGATCGCGGACCCCAGGCGGGCACGTCCCCGCGCGCACGGTTCCGACGTCGACGATGGTCACGTCGGCACCCACGGAGCGAGCGATGGCGTTCACCGCGGCGCCGCCCGAGGCGATCGTCGACACCATCGCCTCGGTGACGCTCTGCGGCCAGTCCGAGATCCCCTCGGCATGCACGCCATGGTCACCGGCCGCGACGACGACGGCCGGCGACGCAGGAACCGGAGGCGGGCACTGGGCACTCATCGCGGCCAGCCGCGCACCCAGCTCCTCGAGTCGCCCCAGGCTGCCCGACGGCTTCGCCAGCGACCGGTGCCGCGCCCGGGCGGCCTCGGCCGCTGCCGGCTCGACGTCGGCTACGGCCTTGACGAGTTCGTCGACGGTCAGGACTTCGGTCATCAGTGCCTACTTCCGGGTGATCGTGGTCAGGGCCGCGACGACGCGCGCGTTCGTCTCGCGGTCACGTACGGCGAGTCGGATCGCGCGGTCGTCCAGTCCGGGAAAGGTGTCCGCCCGCCGGGCGGCGAGGCCGTGGTCGAGCAGCCGCGCCCGCAAGCCCGGTTGGGGCCCGCGGACC
>JAJYTA010000297.1 GCA_021793295.1 Actinomycetes bacterium | reverse complement strand
CGAACTCGCCGCCCCAACGTTGATCAACTAGTTGTGCGCACGGACGCTAGCGGCTTCGGACCAACGGCGTCAATCGGGATGAAAGCGGACGAATCTCGTGACGCGATCCAAGGACACGCCATCCGCTGGGGCAGCAGCCTGGGCTCGTGTCGCAACGCCGCGAAGGTGTTTGCACGAGTTTGCACAGATCCTGGCCGGCCCTTGACCCGCGTCTCCGGCGACCATCAGTCTCGGGTGCAGAGTCATGCAAACAGCGACGAGAGGGCGGCGTCATGGCACTACGATTCCTCGGCATCTGGCCCGACACCCCGAGCAACGGATCACCAACGATCTGGCTGGACGACGCGACGGGTGACCTGATCATCCAGTCGTGGCGGGCAGACGAAGACACCGTGCGGGAAGCTCAGCGCGTCGGGTCGATCCCCGGCCACAGCACCGACGTGCCACCGCACGAGACGGTGATCAGACTCCCAGCGAACATGCTCCAGTTCATCCCCAACGTGCACGAGGACACCGCTACGTGAACACCTTCATCGAAACCCTCGCCCAAGCCCAACGCTCCGCCGTGCACCTTGAGATGCGCGACAGCTACATGCTCGACGACCCCGGATTTCTCGCCTGGCAGCGAGGCGAACAGGAAGACCCCTTGGAGCGGTGGCAGCCGTGGGTCGACCTGGTCCAAACCGCCATCGCACGCGGGGTGACGTTCCGGCGCACTCGGATCGTTTCCGAGCCGGTGAGCGACTACATCCGGTGGGAGCACGAGGTCACCGCGATGAACGTCGCCGCCGGCGAGCGGGTCCGCTGGCTCCCGAGGCGGCGAGCTACCGACCTCGCGCTGCCGGGCAACGACTTCTGGTTGTTTGATGACAGCGTTGTTCTCATCAACCACTTCGCGGGCAACGGCCAGTGGTCCGACCCGGACATGGAGGTCACGTCCGATCCAGCCGTGGTCAAGCTCTGCGCCTCCGCGTTCGAAGCGGTCTGGGAGCGGGCCGTCCCGCACGAGGAGTACCGCCCATGAACCAGGCGCAGTGATGCCAGCTTCGGCATCTTCGAGCGTCCAGCAGGCCCGTCAGCTCATCGCCGATCGACTCCGCGAACTAAGGGAGCAGGCAGGGCTGACGGGCCTCGCCCATGCTCGCGCGTGCGGCTGGCACGGGTCCAAGACGTCAAGGATCGAGAACAACAAGACCGCGCCGTCCACAGAGGACATCCGCACTTGGTGCCGTGCCTGCGGGGCGGAAAATCAAGCAGCGGACCTGGTGGAGTCGCTACGCGCCGTCGAAGGCATGTTCGTCGAGTGGCGACGAATGGAGCGCAACGGGCTGCGACACGCGCAAGGAGCGATCCGGCCGCTCTATGAACGAACGCACCGGTTCCGCGCGTACTCGTCGTGGCTGATCCCCGGGATGATCCAAACAGCCGAGTACACCGAAAGCGTGCTCAGAACCATCCAGCAGCAGCGCGGGCTGATTGACGACGTAGATCAAGCGCTGGCACTGCGCGTCGAGCGTCAGAGCCTGCTCCACGGTGGCAGTCGCGTGTTCGCGTTTCTCGTCGAAGAATCACTTCTGACGACCGGGGTCGGCAGCTGCGAGATCATGGCAAGCCAACTCCGACACCTCACCGAAGTGGCCAGGTTGCCGAACGTCAGCTTCGGCATCGTGCCGACGCGACCGGGCCGCAACGTCTGGCCAGTCGAAGATTTCTGGATCTACGACGACACCCAGGTCAACGTCGAGCTGGTCTCGGGTTACCTGACCATCACCCAGTCGGGCGAGGTCGCCATGTACGCACGGGCTTTCTCGTCTCTTGCGAGCGCCGCCGTGTACGGCCACGAGGCCCGGAAGCTCATCGTTACTGCCATCGACGCGCTGGACACGAAAGCTGCGTGCAACGACGTGCAGAGGCGTTGAGCGCAGCTCGTGGCCGCTCCTAGCGTCATGCCATGAGATTCGAGACCGTCCGGCGCAAGCGCTGCACCAAGTGCGGGAAGGTCACGGTTCACTTCGTCACCTACTACGGCGACGAGAATCGCGAAGTCTCCTATTGCACCGAATGCGGCACATGAACGCGATCGCGGTCGATGACGTCTCCGCTCCCGCCCTGGTTGCTGTGCTCATGATCATCGCCCTGTGGGGGCTGGCGCTCATCGTCGCCAAGCAGCGACGCTGATCACGCTCGTCGTCGTGTCGACCTCAACCGGCGCGAGACCGACAGTTTCGCGGGCGGGTTCGCCCCGACGGTGACCGTCGACTGACCGGATTGACCCGCCCCGTAGAATCTCCCCGGCTTTCGGTCCTCATCGGTCGGTACCAGGGGGTCAGCATCGACGTCCTCGTCGTCTGTAGTGCCGGGCGCTGCCGCTCTCCCATCGCCGCAGCGCTGCTCGGCGTGCACGCCGAAACCGCCGCGGCCAAGCTGCAGGCACACTCCGGCGCGCTCGTCGGCGCGCACGGCGCCATGCCTCCGGTTGGCGTCACCTTGATGAACGAGCTCGGCATCGACCTCAGCGGGCATCGCAGCCTGCCGGTGACCCCGGAGTCCATGCGTGCGGCGGACCTGATCTTCGGGATGGACCGCGAACACGTCCGCGAGCTGATCTCCCGTTCGCCGGACGCGCGGCCCAAGACGTTCACGTTGACCGAGTTCGTGCATCGGGCCGAGCAGGCGGCGCCGCGCGGTCGCCATCAGCGGCTCACCGACTGGCTCGACCAGGTCGGCGATGGCCGAGGTGACGACGGCGCGGACTTGGTCGGCGTCGCCGACGACATCGTCGACCCCTATGCCCAGCGTCCCGAGGTCTGGCGCGCGGTCATCGCCCAGCTCGACGACCTCACCCAGCGCGCGGTCGCCGTGCTGGGTACGCGCCGATCGCTCGCGCGCTGACGTCGTCGTTCCGGTCGGCTTCAGGCCCGGCTGCTCTCGTCGCGCAGCCACGTGTGGTCGTCGGTGCGCAAGGCGCGCCGGGCGCGCAGGCGGGACACGACGGCGACGACGGCGAAGAACGCCACCTTGGGGGTCAACGCCGGTT
>JAJYTA010000095.1 GCA_021793295.1 Actinomycetes bacterium | reverse complement strand
CCCCCGCTGGTCGTGGTGGCGAGTGCCTGCGGGACTCCTGGTGCAGGCCGAGGCGATCACCTACCGCGTCGACGAATGCGGCTACCTGACGGTCTCTGAGCTGACCGGAGCAATCGCCGGAGTGCCCTGCGCGGGGAACGTTCCCACATCGTCGTAACGTAGGCGCGAGCGCACCGCCCGACGTCGACTTCGCAGGAGCGAAACCCCATGCACGACAATCGCGCCCTCATCGAGAAGCGCCTGAACCGTGTCCTCAACCAACGACTCAAGCCCGCCGTACATCGCAGCGTCGCCCCGGTCCGGCTGTCCGTGTGGCATGTGGACGGTGGACAGGGCGAACCCGTCCCGCCGTCGGAGGCGTTGCCCGGCGGGCCCGCCGTCACCGAAGGGCGCTATCAGCCCGCCGACGTGGGCCTGCGCTGGGGACCGGCCTGGGGCACGTCGTGGTTTCACGTCGAAGCCTCGGTACCGGCGGAGGCGGCAGGCCGGCGCGTCGAGCTGTTCGTCGACCTGGGCTGGGAGAACCGCTTCGCCGGGTTTCAAGCCGAAGGGCTGGTGTACCGCCCGGACGGTTCGGTGGTGAAGGGTCTCAATCCCCGCAACCTGTGGGTGCCGATCGCCGATCCGGCGAGCGGCGGCGAGACCGTCGACCTGTACATCGAAGCCGCGGCGAACCCGAAGGTCGACCACGGTGACACCCCGTTCGCCGCGACGCCGCTGGGCGAGAAGTCCACGGCCGGCACCGCCCCGATCTACCGCGTCAACCGGGTAGACGTCAGCGTGTTCGAGCAGGACGTGTGGGAGCTGTGGCAGGACCTCGAGGCGCTCGGCGGGCTGATGCTCGAGCTCCCGGACGGTGAGCCGCGGCGCTGGCAGATCGCGCAGGCGATCGAACGCTCCCTCGACGCGCTGGACCTGCAGGACCTGGCCGGTTCGGCGGCGGCGGCACGAGAGCCGCTCCAGCCGGCGCTGGGCAAGCCGGCCAACGCCAGCGCGCACCGGATCTCTGCGATCGGGCACGCCCACATCGACTCCGCCTGGCTCTGGCCGGTGCGCGAGACCGTACGCAAGGTGGCGCGGACGACCTCCAACGTGGTGCAGCTGCTCGACGAGCACCCCGACATGGTGTACGCGATGTCGTCGGCGCAGCAGTACGAGTGGATCGAGCAGCACCGTCCCGAAGTGTTCAAGCGGGTCGCCGAGCACGTCGCCGGCGGTCGATTCGTGCCGGTCGGCGGTATGTGGGTGGAGTCTGACACCAACATGCCGGGGTCGGAGGCGATGGCGCGGCAGTTCGTCTACGGCAAGCGCTACTTCCTCGAGCGATTCGGCATCGAGACCGAGGAGGTGTGGCTGCCGGACTCGTTCGGGTACTCCGCCGCGCTGCCCCAGTTGGTCAAGCTGTCACGGTCGCGATGGTTCCTGACGCAGAAGATCTCCTGGAACAAGACCAACCCGTTCCCGCACCACACGTTCTGGTGGGAGGGCATCGACGGCACCAGGGTGTTCACGCACTTCCCGCCGATCGACACCTACAACTCCGACCTGTCCGGTCGTGAGCTCGCCCACGCGGTACGCAACTTCCGGGACAAAGGCGCGGCAACGCGGTCACTGGCGCCGTTCGGCTGGGGCGACGGTGGCGGCGGTCCGACGCGCGAGATGATCGCGCAGGCTCACCGCACCGCCGACCTCGAGGGTTCGCCGCGGGTCGCCATCGAGAGCCCGGCGGCGTTCTTCACGGCGGCCGAGGACGAGTACGCCGCCGCGGCACCAGTGTGGGCTGGTGAGCTGTATCTCGAGATCCACCGTGCCACGTACACGTCGCAAGCCAAGACCAAGCAGGGCAACCGGCGCAGTGAGCATCTGCTGCACGAGGCGGAGCTGTGGTCCGCGGCCGCGGCGGTTCACGGCCTGGTCGACTACCCGTACGACGACCTGGAACGGATCTGGAAGCTGGTCCTGCTCAACCAGTTCCACGACATCCTGCCCGGCTCGTCCATCGCGTGGGTGCATCGGGAAGCTCGCGACGCCTATGCGAGCGTGACCGCCGAACTCGAGACGATCGTCGAGACCGCCCAGAACGCCCTGGCCCGGGCATCGTCGGCCGATGGCGGCAGCGACACGGTGGTGTTCAACGCTGCGCCCCACGAGCGCCACGGTGTCCCGGCGTTCGGCGCGGGGGTCGCAGCCGCGGCCGAGCCGGTGCGGTGCGCGCCGGTGGATGACGGGTACGTGCTGGACAACGGCGTGCTACGGGTCGTCGTGGACGAGCGCGGACTGCTGACATCGGTGTTCGACGTGGGCGCGGACCGGGAGGTTCTCGCGTCCGGTTCCGTGGGCAACCTGCTGCAACTGCATCCGGACCTGCCGAACGAGTGGGACGCCTGGGACGTCGACGAGTTCTACCGCAACACCGTCGTCGACCTCGTCGACGTGGACGAGTTGAGCCTGGTGGCCGACGGCTCGTCCGGAATCGCCACCGTCCGCGTGGCGCGCAGCTTCGGCGCGTCGACGGTCGTGCAGCACATCAGCCTGTCCGCGGGCGCCCGGCGCGTCGACATCAGCACCGACGTCGACTGGCACGAACGCGAGAAGTTCCTCAAGGCCGCCTTCGGCCTCGACATCCGAGCCGGCCAGGCGGCGTACGAGACGCAGTTCGGACACCACTACCGCCCGACTCACGAGAACACCTCGTGGGACGCCGCCAAGTTCGAGGTGTGCGCACACCGGTTCGTTCACCTCGAGGAGCCGGGCTATGGCATCGCGCTGGTGAACGACTCCACCTACGGCCACGACGTCCGGCGGGCGGTGACACCGGGCGGCGACACGACGACGACCGTGCGGTTGTCGCTGCTCCGCGCGCCGCGGTTCCCCGACCCCGAGACCGACCAGGGTGCGCACACGCTGCGCTACGCGTTGGTGCCGGGAGCCGGCATCGACGACGCCGTCCGTGAGGGCTACGCCATCAACCTGCCCGAGCGCGTCACCGGCGGTGCAGCAGTCGAGCCCCTGGTGACGGTGAACGGCGACGGCGTCGTCGTCTCAGCGGTCAAGTTGGCCGACGACCGCACCGGCGACGTCGTGGTCCGCCTGTACGAGGCCCGCGGCGGCCGGGCGACGGCGACGTTGACCGCAGCCTTCGACGTCACGGCGGTGGAGGAGACGGATCTGCTGGAGCGCCCGTTCGAACGCGATGCGCTGCAGGGCGTAGACGAGGGGCAGGTGTCGCTGCGGCTGCGCCCGTTCCAGATCGTGACGCTGCGGTTGCGGCGCTGACGGCGCTGACGTCCGGAACGCGCTGGCCAGGAGCCGAGCGGGTCAGGGGCCGAGCTGCTTGCGGCCCCTGGCTCGCAACCGGCGCCGCTGCGACGGGTCGAGCATCAGATAGCCGGCCACGGGGATGCCCACCACGATGAGGACAAAGACCCAGAAGGGCAGCAGCCACAAGGCGATGAGTGCCGCCGCGGCTCCGCCGATGATGACTTTGTTGTTCATGTCCGTTCCTCTCCTGGGTGCCTTTCACGTCCATTGTCCTCCTTGACGCGCCGTGGTGCCTCCACCCACGGGTGGGAGCGTCCCTTACGGGGGCTCACCAGGCGGACCAGGCTTCGCGCTGTCGGTGCGGCGCGGTAACGTCTGGCCTCGATGAAGGTCGTCGTGGTAAATGAGATCCGGGAGCACGAGCGCCGGGTGGCGCTGGTTCCTGAGCTCGTCGGCCGGTTGACCGGTGCGGGGCTCGAGGTCGTGGTCGAGTCCGGCGCCGGCCGGGCAGCCCGCTTCCCGGACAGCGCGTACGAAGACGCCGGTGCCCGCATCGCGAGCACGGACGTCCTTGACGGCGCCGACGTCGTCCTGTCGGTTCAGCCGCTCGAGCCCAGCCGGATGGCACAGCTGAGCAACGGTGCCATGACCGTGTCCTTCTTGCCCGCCACCCAGGAGCTCGACGTCGTCCGCGCCGCGCGCGACGCGTCGGTCACCTCGTTCTCCGTCGAGCTGGTGCCACGTATCTCTCGCGCTCAGTCCATGGATGCACTGACGTCGCAGGCGCTGGTGGCCGGTTACCGTGCCGTGCTGATCGCGGCCGAACGCCTGCCCCGGTTCTTCCCGCTGTCCATGACGGCCGCGGGCACGGTACCGCCGGCAGAGGTGCTCGTCCTCGGTGCCGGTGTCGCCGGACTGCAGGCCATCGCCACCGCGCGCCGGCTCGGCGCCCGAGTCGCGGCGTACGACGTGCGCGCCGCGGCAGCCGAAGAAATCCGCAGTCTCGGTGCGCAGTTCGTCGACCTCGAGCTGCCCAGTCTGGAAGGATCCGGCGGCTACGCACGCGAGATGACCGAAGAACGCGCCCAGCTGCAGCGCGATCTGCTCGCCCCCCACGTGTCCGCCTCCGACGTCGTCATCACCACGGCTGCTGTGCCCGGGCGCGCCGCGCCGCTGCTGGTGGAGCGCGCCGCCGTCGAGGCGATGCGGCCCGGCAGCGTGGTCGTCGACCTCGCCGCCGAGTCCGGCGGCAATGTCGAGGGCAGCCAGCCCGGCCTCGAGCACGAGGTCGGCGAGGCGCTGTTGATCGGTGGGCGCAACGTGCCGAGTCAGCTTCCCGTCCATGCCAGCCGCCTCTACGCGGCCAATCTCGTGAACCTGCTGTTGCTGATGACCTCCGACGGCAAGGTGACGCCGGACTTCGACGACGAGATCGTCGACGCCGCATGCGTCACCCACGACGGCACCGTCCGGCTCGAGACGGTGCGCGAAGCGTTGGGAGAGGGGAGCTGATGGATCCGTCCATCGCACTGCTGACGATCTTCGTCCTCGCCGTCTTCACCGGGTACGAGGTCGTGTCCAAGGTGTCGTCGACCCTGCACACGCCTCTGATGTCCGGCGCCAACGCCATTCACGGCATCATCCTGGTCGGTGCGGTCATCGTCGCTGGCCAGGCCGACGGCGCGGGTGAGCTGATCGTCGGGCTGGTCGCCGTCGTCCTGGCCACGCTGAATCTCGTTGGTGGCTTCGTGGTGACCGACCGGATGCTCGAGATGTTCCGGGCGAAGAAGGCCCCGCAGCAGGTCGAAGCGGGAGGCGCCGAGTGATCCCCGTCTGGGCGCAACTGACGTATCTCGGCGCCGCGGCGTGCTTCGTGCTCGCTTTGAAGGGGCTGTCGTCGCCGCGCACCGCCCGGGCGGGCAACCTGCTCGGTGCCGCCGCGGCACTGGTCGCGATGGTCGTGACGTTCATCGTCTACGACCTCGACCACCTGGGACTGATCCTCGCCGCCATCGCCGTGGGATGCATCATCGGCGTCCCTGCGGCCCGGCGGGTCGCCATGACGGCCATGCCGCAGTTGGTGGCGCTGTTCAACGGCGTCGGCGGCGCGGCGGCCGGTTTGGTGGCTTACCTCGAGCTGTCCGCTGCACCTACGGTGTTTCCGCTGGCGGCGGGCGTCGCCACGGTCGCCGTGGGCGGTGTCGCGTTCAGCGGCTCGGTCATCACGTTCCTCAAGCTGCAGGAACTCATCACCACTCGGCCCGTCACCCCGCCGGCCGGTCCGGTGCTGTTCGCGGCGTCGTTGGTCGTCACCGTGGTCCTCGGCGTCATCGTGTATGCCGACGGCGGCGGCGCGGGCTGGCTCGGTGCGCTGCTCGGTCTGGTGGCCCTGGTCGTCGGCGTGCTGCTGGTCCTGCCGGTCGGCGGCGCCGACGTCCCCATCGTGATCTCGTTGCTGAACGCGTTCACCGGCATGGCCGTGGCCGCCAGCGGTTACGTCCTTGGCAACGCGCTGCTGTTGATCGGCGGCACGCTCGTCGGTGCGAGCGGCTCCATCCTGACCCGGCTCATGGCTCAGGCGATGGGCCGCTCCGTGGTGTCGATCCTGTTCGGGGCGTTCAAGGGCGGCTCGACGGCCGGTGGGGGTGTGGTGTCCGAGCGGCCCGTCCGCTCCGCCGGCGCCGACGACATCGCGATCATGCTGGCCTACGCCCGCCGCGTCATCGTGGTACCCGGGTACGGGCTCGCCGTCGCCCAAGCCCAGCACACGGTGCACGAGCTCGTGGAGCTGCTCGAGAAGCGCGGCGTCGAGACCGCTTATGCCATCCATCCGGTCGCCGGCCGGATGCCGGGACACATGAACGTCCTGCTCGCCGAGGCCAACGTGCCGTACGAGCAACTGCTCGAAATGGAGACCGCCAACGGGCAGCTGCGCACGGCTGACGTGGCGCTCGTGGTCGGCGCCAACGACGTCGTCAACCCCGCCGCGCGGACCTCGCCCGGCTCGCCGATCTACGGCATGCCGATCCTCGACGTCGACCACGCCGCCGCGGTCGTGTTCATGAAGCGCTCCATGCGTCCGGGCTTCGCCGGCATCGAGAACGAGTTGCTGTACGACCCGCGCACCACCTTGCTGTTCGGCGATGCCAAAGCGTCGCTGACCGCACTGGTCTCCGCCGTCAAGGCGCTCTAGCCGTTATTCGCGCGCCCCCGGTTATTCACGCGCCGCGGTTGTGCGCCGACATCACGAGGGTTCTTGCGACATCACCCGGGGTGTCAGCATCGGGCGCAGCAGATCGCCTCTGGGTGCCTACGATTTCCCATGCTCAACTGCAGCGGAGCGGCGGTGCTGTGGCTGATCGGGGTAGCTGGGCGCCTCTGGTCAACGATCATGAGCAGTCTGCGGCGTTATCGCGCCGTGGGTGTCTCATGATCTCCGTAGGCACGGCCAGTTCGCGCCATTGTCTCATGATCACCCATACCGCGAGATCATGAGCAGTTTGCGGCGTCATCGCGCCGCAGATGGCTCATGATCTTCGTGGGCGCGGCGCGCACGGGGATGCGGCGTGACAGGGCGCGGCTGGGGTCAGTCGACGACACCGTAGAGCCGGTCGCCGGCGTCGCCGAGTCCGGGGACGATGTAGCCCTTCTCGTTCAGTCGCTCGTCGACGGCGGCGGTCACGACCGTCACCGGAATCTGCAGCTCGGTCGTGCGCTGCTTCAACAGCTCCAGGCCCTCGGGCGCGACGAGCAGGCACACGGCGGTGATGTGGTCGGCTCCGCGGTCAGCGAGGAACTGCACGGCCGCGGCCAGGGTGCCGCCGGTGGCGAGCATCGGGTCCAGCACGTAACACTGGCGGCCGGTGAGGTCGTCGGGCAGGCGACGCGCATAGGTCGTGGCCTGCAGCGTCTCGTCGTCACGGATCATGCCCACGAATCCGATCTCGGCGGTGGGCAACAGCCGGGCCATGCCGTCGAGCATGCCCAGCCCGGCGCGCAGGATCGGCACCACCAGCGGCTTGGGTGCGCTGAGTTTGGCGCCCCTGGCTGGAGCGACCGGCGTTTCGACCTCGACCTCGTCGACGCGGGCGTCGCGGGTGGCCTCGTAAGCCAGCAGCGTCACCAGCTCGTCGGCAAGGCGGCGGAACGTCGGAGAATCGGTCTTGGCGTTGCGCAGCACAGTGAGCTTGTGCGCGACGAGCGGGTGGTCGACGGCCAGCAGACGCATGCGAGGAACCTATCTGAATGCTGGTTCGCTCTCGACCATCCGCCCCTGCTGGTGCTAGCGTCGCGCTGGGTGCAGGGGTTGCGTCTGAGGAGGAGGCCAGATGCTTGAGGGCACTGTTGTCGAGTCGGCGGGCTCGAATGCAGACGATCCCCCGTATCTCGGCGGTGAGCTGGTCGCAGACCCGGCCCGGCTGCGCCAACGTGCAGTTTTCCTTCGAGAGTTGGCCCAAGCGCGGGCCTTGCTCGCCCGCACCAGCGTCGGAGCATCCGACGCCTTCGGCGCCCTGAACGGCGCCACCTTCCGGTTTCCCCGGACTCGATAGTCACGCGTGCCTGCGCCTTTCAGCGCGACCGACGTGGCCCTGATGCGCGAGGCCTTGGCTGAGGGCGCACGAGCGGTCGAGACCGGGGACGTCCCCGTCGGGGCCTTGGTCATCGGTGCCGACGGCACGATCTTGGGGCGTGGGCGGAACCGGCGCGAGGCCGACCGTGACCCGACCGCGCATGCCGAAATCCTCGCGTTGCGGGCGGCGGCAGCCGAGGTCGGTACCTGGCGCCTCGATGACGCCAGCTTGATCGTGACTCTGGAGCCGTGCCCGATGTGCGCCGGCGCGTTGGTGCTGGCCCGGATTCGCCGGCTCGTCTACGGCGCCATCGATCCCAAAGGCGGCGCCGTGGGCTCGCTGTGGGACCTCGTGCGTGATCGCCGGCTCAACCACCGTCCCGAAGTCGTCGCGGGTGTCCTGGCCGACGAGTGCGCGAGCATGCTCAGCGACTTCTTCACTGCGCACCGCCCGCCTGCCTGACGGCGAAACCCCGGCGGAATATGTCGCCGGGGTCGCCCGTTGAGATGTATGCAAACGCATATATTCGGGAAGGCCACGCCATGCAGTTCGGAATCATGTCGGTCAGCGACATCACGCGCGACCCGGTCACCGGCATCACGCCCAGTGAGGCCGAACGGATCGACGCGGTGGTGAAGATCGCCCTGAAGGCCGAGGAGGTCGGCCTGGACGTGTTCGCGATCGGTGAGCACCACAATCCGCCGTTCTTCTCGTCGTCACCGACGACCCTGCTCGCGCACATCGCGGCGCAGACGAAGCGGTTGATCCTGTCGACCTCGACCACGCTCATCACGACCAACGACCCGGTGCGCATCGCCGAGGAGTACGCGATGCTGCAGCACTTGGCCAAGGGCCGGATGGACCTCATGCTCGGCCGAGGAAACACCGCGCCGGTGTATCCGTGGTTCGGTCAGGACATCCGCCAGGGGCTTCCGCTGGCGCTGGAGAACTACAACCTGCTGCACCGGTTGTGGCGGGAAGACGTCGTCGACTGGGAGGGACGGTTCCGCACTCCGCTGTCCGGCTTCACCTCGACGCCGCGACCCCTCGACGACGTGCCGCCATTCGTCTGGCACGGTTCGATCCGCACGCCGGAGATCGCCGAGCAGGCTGCCTATTACGGCAACGGGTTCTTCGCCAACAACATCTTCTGGCCAAAAGAGCACTACATGCGCCTGATCAGGTTCTACCGGCAACGGTTTGCGCACTACGGCCACGGCACCGAGAAGCAGGCCATCGTCGGCCTCGGCGGTCAGGCGTACATCGCGAAGCGGTCCCAGGACGCCTGGAACGAGTTCCGGCCCTACTTCAACGAGGCGCCGGTCTACGGTCACGGCCCGACCCTGGAGGACTTCACCGAGATGACGCCGCTGACGGTCGGCAGCCCGCAGGAAGTCATCGACAAGACGCTGACGTTCCGGGAGCACTTCGGCGACTACCAGCGACAGCTCTTCCTCGCCGATCACGCCGGCCTGCCGCTGTCGAAGGTCCTCGACCAGCTCGAACTGCTTGGCGGCGAGGTGGTGCCGGTGCTGCGCAAGGAGACCGAGGCCCGGCGCGACCCTGAGACGGCTCCGCCCCCGACGCACGAGCTGCTGGTCAAGGCCAAGTACGGTGACCGGCCCCCGCGCCAGCCGCGGCCGAACCCCAACCGCGGCGACAACGTCACCGGTGGTTCGCCGTACCAGGACACCGAGGACTTGGCCGCGTCGAGTTCGTCGAGCCTGTGATGCAACCCGACACCGCCCTGGCCAACCACGCCTGGGAAGCCTTGCTCTCGGCGCACGCGGTCGTGATGAAGGAACTCGCCGACGACGACATCTGGCAGCAGATCTCGATGCGCGAGTACGACGTGCTGTACACGCTGTCCAAGCATCCCGAGCCGCTGCGCCTCGGCGAGCTGAACCGGCACGTGTTGCTCAGTCAGCCGGCGCTGTCGCGCATGGTCGACCGGCTGGCCGCCCGCGGGCTGGTTCAACGCTCGGTCGACCCTGCCGACGCGCGAAGCATCCGCGTGTCGCTGACCGAGGAAGGACGGGACCGCCAACGTGAGATCGGGCGGATGCACGCCCGCGGCGTCGCCCGCGCCGTGACCGCCCGGCTCACGCCCGACCAGCTGCGTCACCTCACCGTGCTGTGTCGCGAACTCGCCGGGCCGCGCCCCGGCACCCCGAACCACCACCCGACGACAACGATGTATGAGGATGTTCGCTCGTGACCGCATCGCAGAATTCGCCCCCGTTCAAGCTCGTCGTGGTCAACGCCGGAACCAGCGATCCGTCGACCACTTTGATGCTGGCCAACCGGATCACCGGCCGGGTCGCCGCCTTCGCCGAAGAGAGCGGGCGTTCGGTCAGCACCACCGTGATCGACCTGCGGGAGCTGTCGTCCGAGATCTCCGTGGCCCTCGTGTCGCAGCACATCGGGCCGAAGCTCACGAAGGCGATCGACGCGCTGGGTGAGGCCGACGGGCTCATCGCGTCGGCGCCGGTGTACAAGGCCGGGCCGAGCGGGCTGTTCACGTCGTTCTTCCACGTGTTGGACAACGACCTGCTGATCGCCACGCCGACGGTACTCGCCGCTACGGCCGGCACCGCCCGGCACGCGCTGGTGGTCGACGACCAGATGCGGGCGCTGTTCGCCTTCCTGCGCACGTTGACCACGCCCACGTCGGTGTTCGCCGCTCCGGAGGACTGGAACGACCCGGGCTTGACGACCCGCATCGACCGGACGGCCTTCGAGTTGTTCACGTTGATGAACTCGGGTGTCGGTCGCACGATTCGCGACGAGTCCTGGCGCAATTACCAGCACGAGTTCGGTAGCGCCGGCGGCACGGAGCTGTCCATCGACCTGGACTCGGACATGATGAAGCTCGCCGCGGGCGGCTCGGCAGCCGGCGGTGGGCCGCAATGACCCCTGGCCTGCTGCCGGTCCGTCCCGGACTGTGCTCGGTCACGTTCCGCGCCGAAACCGCCGAAACCGTCGCCGCTGCAGCCGCCGATGCCGGGCTCGAATCCATCGAGTGGGGCGCTGACGTGCACGCACCGGACCCGCGGACCGCTGAGCAGGTCGCCGCCCTGAGCGATCGACACGGCCTCGTGGTGGCCTCGTACGGCGCGTACTACCGTCTCGGTGAGAATCCCGAGTCGTTCCCTGCGGTGCTGGACTCGGCCGTCGCGCTGGGTGCGCCGCGGATCCGCGTCTGGGCTGGCTCCGTGGAACGCCACGATGCCGACGACGCCGTGGTGGCGGCGGTGATCGACGACGCGCGACGTGTCGGTGATCTCGCCGGCGCGGTCGGGGTCCGGATCGGGCTCGAGTTCCACCGCGGAACCCTGACGTCCACGGCCGAGTCGGCCACGCAGTTGCTCAAGGCGATCGCGCACCCTCAGGTCGGCACGTACTGGCAGCCGTCAGTCGGGCTGACCGACGACGATGCGTTGGCCGAGCTCGATGCGGTGTACGACTGGCTGGAGGCCCTGCACGTGTTCTCGTGGTGGCCGCGAACCGAGCGGCTGCCGTTGTCGGCGCGGGCGGAGCTGTGGCGTCGGGCGCTGACCCGCGCGGGTGCCGACGGCCTCCGCCGCGATGCGTTGCTCGAGTTCGTGGCGGGTGACGACCTGTCCGTGCTCCCGCGCGAAGCCGAGGCGCTTCGCCAGCTCGCCGCCGGCTGAGAACCCCACCCCCGATGATCGACGGGGATTTCGCGCAGCCGTGCAGCGTCCGGTACCCTCGTCCGCGGTAGCGTGTCCGAGCGGCCTAAGGAGCACGCCTCGAAAGCGTGTGTGGGGGCAACTCCACCGTGGGTTCAAATCCCACCGCTACCGCCATGCGGTCGAGCCCGTCCCGGTTCCGGGGCGGGCTCGAGTGCGTTCAGCCGGTCACCGGTTCGCACGGCGGCACGCCGCTCGGTGTCGCCAGCGGAGCGCCGGGCTTGGCCATGGCTTTGAACGCCTGCCCGAGCACCAGATCCACCGTGGCCTCGGTCCGGTCGTCGGGGACGAACACGGCCCCTGGAACCGTGGCTGCGACGACCATGGCGGCCGGCTGATGGGCGGTGTTGGACCGGACTTCGGCGGTGTGCTCGATGGTCTTGTCCAGCGGATCGTTGTCGACGTCCACGACGACGAACCCGCGATCGCGCATCTTGTCACCGATCGATGCGGCCAACCCCGCACGGCTCGTCGAGTTGTAGATGTTGACCTGGATGTCGGCGGGCGCGGGTGGATCGGCCGGAGCACCGGGAGCGCAGGTCTTGCCTGACGTGGGCGCAGCAACCTGTTCGGATTGGTCGATCACGTTGTTCCAGCTGTACCAGGCCGCGCCCACCACGAAGCCGACCAAGACCAACAACGTCACCGACGTGCGGATCCGCTTCCAACGTCGCCGTCGAGCAGCTGGATCGACTGCCTGCTCCTCCGGTGGCATGTCACCTCCGTTTCGCCGCTCTCGTCCGGTAACACTGCAGCTTAATGGCGTGAACGGGCTGCCGCTGCCCCGTCAGGCATCCGGCTTGGACAGGACGAGAACGCGAGCATGGATGACCGGGCGCTGTTGCAGCGCCGCACGGAGGGCTCGATGCAATCCGTCTTCGAGATACAACTCCCCTTGCCATTCGACGACGTGGGCGAACAGGTCGCCGTAGAACGTCGAGTCGTCAGCCAGCAGGGTTTCCAAGTCGAGGGTCCGCTTGGTGGTGACCAATTCGTCCAGGCGGATCTGTCGCGGCGGGAGTTCGGACCAGTCACGCAGCTCGGTGCCATGTTCGGGATACGGCCTACTGTCTCCCACCCGCTTGAAAATCACCCAGCGCAGTCTAGAGGTTGGCGCCGTTTCATGTCGGCGACATCACTGGGCGGGCGGGTTGCTGCCGCGGTTGCTGACCGCGGCGATCAACCGGTCGTCCACCAGACCGTAGATGACGGTGCCGAGCCAGACGATGAGCGTGGCGTAGATCCAGGTCCCGACGCCTTCGATGGAGAACTGGGCGCTGGAGGTCACCAGTTCGGTGAGCAGCAACCCGACCCAGACGAGGGCCACGCCGCCGAGGAACGTCGCCGCCGAGACGTACTTGCGAGCCAGTGCGGTCATCACTCCGCGCAGCAGCATGGTGAACACCGTGAACAACACCGTGCCGATGATCCACCCGACGAAGGTGAGACTGAACTTGTCGAGCAGAAGGGCCGCGATCATCAACAACACGCCGTGTGCAGCGAGCGCCAGCACGAGCCGGACGAGCCACGTCACGATGATCACCTCGGCCGCGGCGGGAATCGTCGATCCAACCGCTCGTCCAGGGCGATGGCAGCGTCGATCAGCGCCAGATGCGTGAACGCTTGCGGGAAATTGCCGATCTGCTCGCCGGTGAGTGCGATCTCCTCGGAGTACAGGCCGACATGGTTGGCGTAGGTCAGCATCTTCTCGAATGTGACCCGGGCCTGGTCGAGCTGGCCGGACCGAGCCAGTGCCTCGACGTAGGCGAAGGTGCACAGCGAGAAGGTCCCCTCCGAGCCTTGCAGTCCGTCGGGTGAGGCCTCGGGGTCGTAGCGGTAGACCAGGCTGTCGGTCACCAGTTCGTCGCCCATGGCTTCCAGCGTCGACAGCCACATCGGGTCTGTGGGGGTGACGAACCCCACCGTGGGCATTCGCAGGAGTGACGCGTCGAGAACGTCGTTGCGGTAGTGCTGGCGGAAGGCCCGGCGGGTCGGGCTCCAGCCGCGTTCCATCACCTGGTCGTAGATCGCGTCGCGCTGTTCGCGCCACGTGTCCAGCGGGGCCGGGCGCCCGGTCTCCGTCGCCAGTCGGACGCCCCGGTCGAGGGCGACCCAGTTCATCAGTCGGCCGTAGGTGAAGTCCTCGCGTCCGCCGCGGGTCTCCCAGATGCCCTCGTCGGGTTGGTCCCAGTTGTCCGCGACCCAGTTGAGCACGTCGCACAGCCGCTGCCACCCGTGGTGTCCGGCCCGCAGCCCGTGTGAGTGGGCGACGTAGAGGCTGTCGACCGCTTCGCCGTAGATGTCGAGCTGGAGTTGATCGGCGGCTCCGTTACCGATCCGCACCGGCCGCGACCCGCGGTACCCCTCCCAGTCTTCGAGGGTCTCCTCGTCCAGCTCGCTCGACCCGTCGACGCGGTACATGATGTGCAGCGGGCTGCCAGCGCGGGTGCCGTGTTCCTCCAGGCGGTCGCGCATCCACCGGCCCAGCGCCGCGGCCTCGTCGCGGAAGCCCAGGCCGAGCAATGAGTAGACGGAGAACGACGCGTCGCGGATCCACGTGTAGCGGTAATCCCAGTTGCGCTCGCCGCCGATCTGTTCGGGCAGCCCGGCTGTCGGCGCGGCGACGAGCCCGCCGCTCGGCGCGTACGTCAAGAGTTTCAGCGTGATCGCGGATCGGTCCACCGACTCTCGCCACCGACCTGTGTACGTGGACTGGCCCAGCCAGCTCTCCCAGTAGCCCACCGCTTCGTCGAACAGCTGTCGCGCTTCGGCGACGCGGATGTCTCGCGGCGGCCCCGTCGTGCCTGTCTCCACGACGATGCCCCGCATCTGTCCGGCCCGGAGCGTGATGTCGGCACGGACGTCGCCGTCGTGAACCTCGAATCGGCCGAGACGTTCGTCGCCGGGCTCGCGCACGGCATGCAGCGTCATCGACGTACCGCCACGCCCCTCGAACACGGCGCCGCTCTGGCTGAGGTGCACGTCGTGCGCCTGCCGGCCGTAGTCGAATCGGGGTGCCACCTCGGCGGAGAAGGTCATCTCGCCGCGAACGCATCGGATCATCCGCACGATGCGCCGCTGGTCGGTGGCCACCTCGCCGCTGACCGGCATGAAGTCGACGACCTCGCCGACGCCGGCCTCGGTCATGTAGCGCGTGACGAGGATCGCGGTGTCGGGGAAGTACAACTGCTTGGTGGTGAAGATCATCTGGCTCGGCCGGATCCAGAAATGACCACCGCGCTGCTGGTCGAGCAGGGCACCGAAGATGCTGGGCGAGTCGAACCTCGGCGCGCAGAACCAGTCGATCGATCCGTCCGTGCTCACGAGGGCGGCAGTCTGCAGATCGCCGATGAGTCCGTGATCGGCGATGAGCGGGTAATCGGCCATGACCATGCTCCTTCTCGGCGCGCCACGCAGGCTCGTGGCGAACTGAACCTCCCCAACGTGCGATCGGGCGCAGCCCGGGCGCATCACCCCAAGCGGGTGAGGCCGGTGTAGCCCACCGCGTGAATAGTCGGCTCCGAGGCCGTTCGAAGTCGGGTGAGCACGCAACAAGGGGGCCACCGTGCCGAAGACGAAACCACCATCGACCACGTCGCGGAGCGCCCTCGTACCGCTCGCGCTGGCTCAGTTCATCTGCAGCTTCGCCGGGTCGAACATGAATGTCATGATCAACGACATCAGCGCCGATCTCGATACGACGGTCAACGGCGTGCAAGTCGCCATCACGCTCTTTCTGCTGGTGATGGCTGCTCTGATGATCCCGGGCGGGAAGCTGACCGACCGCTACGGCCGCAAGCGGTGTTTTGTGGCCGGCTTGTCGATCTACGGAGTGGGCGCCTTGCTGAGCGCCGCGTCGCCGGACCTCGCCGTGCTGATCCTGGGCAACTCGATCCTCGAAGGCGTCGGCACCGCGCTGCTGATCCCACCCGTCTACATCCTCGCCACGCTGCTGTTCACCGACGTCACGTCACGAGCGCGCGCCTTCGGGGCGATCATGGCGATGGGTGGTGTCGGCGCTGCTGCCGGTCCGCTGATCGGCGGCGTCATCACCGACGCGATCAGTTGGCGCGCGGCATTCGTGTTCCAGGCCCTCATCGCCTTCCTGATCGTCGTCTTGGCGCGCACCCTCGAAGATCCGCTACCGGCAGACCCGGCGCGGCACTTCGACGTCACCGGAACCGTGCTCTCCGCCGTCGGACTCGTGCTGATCGTCATCGGCATCCTGGCCGCCGACGACAGTTTGTGGCTGATGCTCGGCCTGATCGCCGCAGGCGTGCTCGTCTTGTTGTGGTTCCTCGCCTCCGCGCGGGCCAAGGAGCGCCGCGGTGTCGAGCCGTTGCTGTCCCTGGCGCTGTTCCGCAACCGCACGTCGAACCTCGGAATGGTGACGCAGAACATCCAGTGGCTGATTTTGATGGGGGTGTCGTTCACCGTCGCCGCCTACCTGCAGGTCGTGCGGGGCTACAACGCCATCCAGACCGGGGTGATCTTCACCGCGGCCACCGTGGGAGTCCTCGTCGCCTCGCTGGGGGCCGAACGTCTGGCGAAGCGGTATGCCCAGCGCACGCTCATCATGGCCGGGTTCGCCGGGACGATCGTGGGAATCGGCGTCTTGATCGCCTTGGCCTGGGCCTCGACCGACCCGTGGGTCTACACGCCCGGGCTGCTGTTGATCGGCTCCGGCGTCGGCGTCATGCTCACGCCGTCGGTGAACGTCGTCCAGTCGAGCTTCGGCGAACAGCAACAAGGGGAGATCTCCGGACTGTCGCGAAGCGTGTCGAATCTCGGTTCGTCCATGGGCACCGCGATTGCCGGCACCATCCTCGTCGCGGGCTTGAGCAGCGGCGCCTACGCGGCCGCGCTGATCACGTTGGCGGCCGTCGGACTCGTCGGGATCGTCGTGGCCGCGCGGCTACCGCGCTCGACTCCGCGGCCGTCGTCGTTACCGCAGTGAACGCATGAAAATCGCCCAGAGCGCATGATCGAGGACGATGCGCCTGGGCGACGTGAGCGGAGGATGCGGGATTCGAACCCGCGAGGGGTTGCCCCCAACACGCTTTCCAAGCGTGCGCCATAGGCCACTAGGCGAATCCTCCGCGTAGAGGTTAACGGACGACGAGGCGATGGTCGAAATCGACGCCGGTTTGCATCGCGTGCCGGGCGGACACGTAGACTGGCAGCCGACCCCTCGCGCGGCGGTATCCCGCCTAACTCCCCCAGGGCCGGAAGGCAGCAAGGGTACGTGGGCTCTGCCGGGTGCGCGAGGGGTCCCTTCTTGTTCGCCGGGTTGTCGGCGCGGCTGATCTATGACCCGGAGACGACTGCGGATGTGCGGTGTCGGCGTGGACGACTAAGGTTCGCAAGGTGTCGTCGCTAGCGCTCT
>JAJYTA010000094.1 GCA_021793295.1 Actinomycetes bacterium | reverse complement strand
GTCGTGCCAGAGACTGCCGGTATAGCCCGCGTTTCGTTGCACGACGATCTTCACGACCGGCACCACTAGGCGTTCGTGCCCGGTTCGCCCCAATCGGCTCTGCCGACCGGCTTCGCCCCAAATCGGCTTCGCTGACCGGCACCGCCAACCGGCCTCGCCAGCAGCCCACGCGCCGCGCAGCCGCCAGCAGTGGCAGGGCACGGAGAGCTGAGGAGCGTCGGTAGGCTTTGCTCGTGACATCCGGTCCTGCCAGCTCCGCCCCGACGAGGTTGATGGGACCGCAGTATCGGCGGCTGTCCGTCGCCATCGTGGCCACCGTCGTGTTCATCGCGTTCGAGGGCATGGCCGTCGCCACCGCCATGCCCACCGCGGTGCCCGACCTCGACGGCCTGCCGCTGTACGCGTTCGCCTTCTCCGGTTTCTTCACCACCAGCCTGTTCGCGATGGTCGTGTCGGGGGAGGTGTGCGACCGGCGTGGTCCGCTGCTGCCGATCCTCATTGGCGTCGCCGCCTTCACCGCCGGGCTCGTGATCGCCGGGGCAGCGCAATCGATGTGGCCGTTCCTGGCCGGGCGGGCGATCCAGGGCCTGGGCGCCGGCTTGATCATCGTGGCGCTGTACGTGGTCGTCGGCCGGACGTTCCCGGAAGACATGCGCCCGCGGATCTTCGCGGCGATCGCGGCGGCTTGGGTGGTTCCGTCCATCGTCGGGCCGCTGGTCGCGGGGTTGTTGACCGACCACGCATCGTGGCGCTGGGTGTTCCTCGGCATCGCCCCGCTGGTCCTGATCCCGGTCGCCCTGGCACTGCCGACGGTACGCACGGTGGACGGCCCGCCGCCGGGCGGCTCCCGGATTCGAGCGGGACGGAAGCGTTTCGCGCTGGCCACGGCGGTCGGCGTCGGCATGCTGCAGTACGCGGGATCGCGCACCGACATCGTCTCGGTGGTGCTGTGCGTGCTGGCGGTCGCGCTGGTGGCGCCGACGCTGCCGCGGGTGCTTCCGCCCGGCACGCTACTGCTGCGGCGCGGGCTGCCGACCGTCGTAGCGATGCGCGGCATCCTGGCCGGTGCGTTCTTCGGTACCGAGGCGTTCCTGCCGCTGTTGCTCGTCTCGGAGCGGGGCCTGTCGTCGACGCTGGCCGGGCTGTCGCTGACCGGCGGAGCGCTCGGGTGGGCGGCCGGATCGTGGTATCAGGGCCGATCGTCGACGGTGACGCCGCGGTACCTACTCATCCGCATCGGCGCCGCGCTGGTCGCGATGGCCATCAGCTCGGTGACTCTGGTCCTGGTGCCCGGCGTGCCGGTGGTTGTGACGATGCTGGGCTGGGTGGTCGGTGCCTTCGGCATGGGCATGTCCATCGCCAGCATCAGTGTGGTGCTCTTCGAACTGTCGCCGGTCGAGGATCACGGGGCGAACTCAGCGGCCTTGCAGGTCAGCGATGCGCTGTTTGCCGCGGTGTTCGTCGGGCTGGCCGGCACCATCTTCGGCACGGGGCACGGCGCGGCGCCCGGTGAGGTGTCGGTGCCCGGGTGGATCTATCTCGTGATCATCGCGGCGATGACGGCGCTGGCGCTGTTCGGGTCGTGGGCCGCGGGGCGAGTCCGCGTGCCGGTCACCCGGTGAATCCCTGTTGATCAGCGAGCAGTGCGAGTCGTGTCGCGAGCTTGTCGGGGTACGCCGTTAAGCTCACAGGTGTTGCCCGGGTCGCGTTCGGCGTTCCGGGCACCTGCTTGTGGCGCATCGGTTGCCACCTGCAGGGAACGTCGTCGACCTGCACGGGAGCTGTGTGAGCACTTCGGCCGCTGAGCATCTGCCACCCGCCTATCCGGGCCGCGCCCCGTGGGGAACCGCGGGGCGGTTGCGTGCCTGGCAGAAGGAGGCATTGGACGACTACATGGCGCGCGACCCGCGCGACTACCTGGCCGTCGCCACGCCTGGTGCCGGTAAGACGACGTTCGCGCTGCGCATCGCCGCACAGCTCCTGGAGCGCAAGATCGTCCATCAGCTGACCATCGTCGCACCTACCGAGCATCTCAAGCGGCAATGGGCCGACGCCGCGGCCAAGGTCGGCATCAACGTCGACCCGTCATTCACCGGGCGCACCGGCCGGGCGAGTCGCGACTACACCGGCGTGGCGGTCACCTACGCCGGGGTCGCGGCACATCCCATGCTCCACCGCGCGCGCTGTGAGAACCGCCGCACGCTGGTCATTCTCGACGAGGTCCATCACGCCGGCGACTCGCTGTCGTGGGGCGAGGCCGTGCGTGAGGCGTTCGAGCCCGCGGCGCGCCGCCTCGCGCTCACCGGCACGCCGTTTCGCTCCGACATCAATCCCATCCCGTTCGTCACCTACGCCGAAGGTGACGACGGCATTCCCCGCAGCGTCGCCGACCACTCGTACGGCTACGCCGCCGCGCTGCGCGACGGCGTCGTCCGCCCGGTGCTGTTCCTGGCCTACTCCGGTGAGATGAGCTGGCGGACTCGCGCCGGCGACGAGGTCACCGCCCGACTGGGCTCGCCGCTGCCCAAGGACGTCACCGCCCAGGCCTGGCGGACGGCTCTCGATCCCGACGGTGACTGGATCCCGTCGGTGCTGCGGGCTGCCGACACCCGGCTCACCGAAGTACGCCGGCACGTCTCCGACGCCGGCGGCTTGGTCATCGCCACCGACCAGGAGGCGGCGCGAGCCTACGCCAAACTGCTGGCCCGCATCAGTGGCGAGCGGCCGACCGTGGTGGTCTCCGACGAGCCGCGGGCGTCGAAGAAGATCGCGGAGTTCGCTGAGAACGATGCGCGCTGGATGGTCGCGGTGCGGATGGTCTCCGAAGGTGTGGACGTGCCGAGGTTGGCCGTGGGGGTGTACGCCACGGCCACACAGACGCCGCTGTTCTTCGCGCAGGCCGTCGGTAGGTTCGTCCGGGTCCGCAGGCGGGGCGAGACGGCATCGATCTTCCTACCGACCATCCCGTCGCTGTTGTCCTACGCCGCCGAGATGGAGGTCTCGCGCGACCACGTCCTGGGCAAACCCAAGGTCGACGAGGACGACGTGCTCGCCGCTGACGAAGCGTTGATGGCCGCGGCTCAGCGCGAGGAACCGACCGCCGACGAGCAGGTCCCGTTCGAAGCCCTCGGCTCGGATGCCTCCTTCGACCGGGTGCTCTACGACGGTGGCGAGTTCGGTACCGAGGCCCAGGCCGGCTCCGAGGCGGAGGCGGACTACCTCGGCATTCCCGGCCTGCTCGAGCCCGACCAGGTCGCGGCGCTGTTGCGCCGCCGCCAGGCCGAGCAGCAAGCCCAGCGGGCCAGGTCCGCTACGGCGTCGGACCAGGCTCCGACGTCCGAACCGAGCGAGCCTGCGGCCTACGAACAGCTGGGCGTGTTGCGTCGTGAGCTCAACGGCCTGGTGGCCGCGTGGCATCACCGCACCGGCAAGCCGCACGGCGTGATTCACACCGAGTTGCGCAAGAAGTGCGGCGGGCCGCCGGCCGCGTTGGCCACGGCCGCGGAGATCCAGGAGCGCATCGACACCATCCGAGCCTGGGCCGTGGCCCGCCGCTGACCGCCCTCGCGCGGCCGCTCTCAGTCGAGCGAGCTGATGCGTACGGCGTCGGCCTCGACCGACCCTGACGTCGACGTCCACCGACTGACCGCCACGACCGGCCCGGAACCCTGCGCCAGGGTATGGGTGCCGAGACCGACCCACCGTCCGCCGCCGCTGCGCTGGTCGACATAGACCGTCTGGTTGCCGCCGGTGGTCTTGACGATGTACGGGGTGCGTGAGTTGTTGCCCGGATCCTGGGGATACCAGGCCTCGACGCGGTAGCTCGCGGTTTCCGGGATGTCGGCACTGAACCACGCGGGATCGCTCTCGAGGACCGGCTGGGCGTGGTGGTGATTGCTGCCGTACTCGCCGGGTGCGTTGGCCGCCGTCCAGTTGGAGCTGGCGGAGAAGGCGTCACTGTCGTTGTCGATCACGACGCGAAAGGACGGGTCCTCCCCATCACCACCCCGGACGTAGTCCATGTAGAGCGCCCAGTCCCAGTTGGGGCCCGGGTCGGTGTGGGTGGCGCCAGGAGCTTCACTGTGGGCGATGATGTGGTCGCGGTCGATCGGGATGCCGTATTTGTCGCACACGTGGCGGGTCAGTGCCGCCGATGAGCGGTACATGGCCTCGGTGTACCAGGAGGCGTCGTCGACCCAGCCCTCGTGCTCGAGGCCGATGGAACGGTTGTTGGTGTTGCCGACGTGCCACGCGACGTCGGCCTCGCGCACCATCTGGGTGACCTCGCCGTCGGAGGATCTGAGGACGTAGTGCGCCGACACGTTGGAACTCGGGTTCTTGAACCACGAAATGGTGCCGGCATAAGAGCCTTGAGTGGTATGGATGACGACCCGGTCGATGGCGTAATCGGACGGTCGATTGGCGTTGCGGTAATTGCTGGAATGCGCTGCCGACCACAATGCGGGCGGGTAGTCGTCACTCATCGCCTCGAACTGCTGGCGCAGGGTCGGCACATCGGCGAACGCGCCGAGTTCGGGCTTGACGTCGCGGCCGGGGACCACGAACGACACACCACCGGTACGCATCGCGATCCCGCGCTGCAAGGCGTCGTACACCGCGTCGGCTTCCAGGCGCGCGACGGAGGGATTGGCGAAGTCGGAGTAGTGGGCTACCGGCTCGTACCACGCATCGATGCGGGCGCGATCGCTCTTCGACAGGTTCGCGCTGTCGGCATGGGCTTTGAGTAGGGCCGCCGCGCCATCGATGTTCGCATCGAGGCTGGTACGCAGCTCGCGCTCGGTGTGCCCGGTGAGTTCGGCGGCGCGCCCGAGCGTGTTGGTGGTGGGGTTGCTGACGAGGTGCATGACGCCGTAACCGCCGGCCGCGCTCGGCTCGCCGTCATGGTCGTTGATGCGGGTCACGGTGTGTGCGAGGGCCACGAGCAGATCGCGGGGCACGCCGTGACGCCGAGCCGCAGCAGTGAACGCGGCGTCGAGTCGATGGCCGAGGCCCGATGGCGAGCCGGCTGCCTGTGCGGTGGCACTGATCACAGGTGTCACGACGAGTGCGGCTCCTGCGGCGATGACTGTTCGGCGGGTGGGGTTGGTCGTCACGTTTACATCCCATCTGTCGCCCGGATACCAAGGTTGAATGGCACGTCACCGCAGAACCTACCGCTGGTTTGTCGGCTTGTCACCGGATTCAAAGAGAATGTCCGGTTAATGCGGTCAACGGCCGGGAATTGTGTGGCTGAGGTGACGATAGCCGGAGCCGGTGCGCGCCGGGTCTGCTCGCCCACGATGTATCGATACGCGAAGTTTCTGCTCGAGTGAACTTCGCCGGAAGTTCACTGCACGAGCGGCTGGATCCGGGAAGATCCCGGCACTCATGGTGACCGCAGCGGCTTGTTCACAACGAGCAGTCGCGAACGAGCGGAGGGCAACCATGACGACAACGATCGACCGGCCGACCGGCTCAGGCTCGCCGGAACGCCGAATCGCCGACGAGTCCGCCGAGTTGGCGCGGCACTGGGCCTCCGACCCGCGGTGGTCCGGCGTCAGCCGTTCCTACAGCGCCGAAGACGTCGTGCGCCTGCGCGGATCGGTGCGCGAAGAGCACACGCTGGCCCGCCGGGGCGCCGAACGGTTGTGGGAACTGCTGCACACCGAGGACTACGTCGCCGCGCTCGGCGCGGTCACCGGAAACCAGGCCGTCCAGATGGTGCGGGCGGGGTTGAAGGCCATCTACCTGTCCGGTTGGCAGGTCGCCGCCGACGGCAACACCGCGGGGCAGACCTACCCGGACCAGAGCCTCTATCCGGTCAACTCCGTGCCCACCATGGTGCGGCGGATCAACAACGCGCTGCTGCGGGCCGACGAGATCACTTTTGCCGAGGGCGACGGGACGGGCATCGACTGGCTGGCGCCCATCGTCGCCGACGCCGAGGCCGGCTTCGGCGGGCCGCTCAATGCGTTCGAACTGGCCAAGGCGATGATCGCGGCCGGTGCGGCCGGCGTGCACTTCGAGGACCAATTGGCCTCGGAGAAGAAGTGCGGGCACCTCGGCGGAAAAGTGCTCGTGCCGACCTCGCACCACGTCCGGACGCTCAACGCCGCACGCCTGGCCGCTGACGTCGCGGGTGTGCCGACCATCGTCGTCGCCCGCACCGACGCCTTGGCCGCCACGCTGATCACCAGTGACATCGACCCGATCGACCAGCCGTTCCTCACCGGCGAACGAACAGCCGACGGGTTCCACCGGGTCACCAACGGCGTGGGGCCGGTCATCGCGCGAGCACTGGCCTACGCGCCGTATGCCGACCTGCTGTGGGTGGAGACCGGCACACCGGACCTCGACCTGGCACGTCAGGTCGCCGAAACCGTGCACGAGCGGTACCCCGACACCATGCTCGCCTACAACTGCTCACCGTCGTTCAACTGGAAGTCACACCTCGACGACGACGTGATCGCCCGGTTCCAGCGCGAGCTCGCCGCCATGGGCTACCGGTTCCAGTTCATCACCCTGGCCGGGTTCCACCAGCTCAACCACGGCATGTTCGAACTGGCCCGCGGCTACGCGGCAACCGGCATGAGCGCCTACGTCGACCTGCAGCAACGCGAGTTCGCCGCGGAGGCATACGGCTACACCGCGACTCGGCACCAACGTGAAGTGGGCACCGGTTACTTCGACCTCGTGGCCACGGCCTTGAACCCGGACGGCGACACCCTGGCGCTGCGCGGGTCGACCGAGGAGCAGCAGTTCGGGTGAGCGGGCTCGGGCTTCACAGCTTGCGCATCGTCCACGCGTCCTGAGCTGCTCGGGTGACGGCGTCGAGGTCCTGGCCCGTGGCGGCCAGGACCGCGGCGGCGACCGCTCCTTCGGTGAACGGAGCGTCGGCCAGCTGGACCCGGGGCGCGTCGTCCTCGTCTTCAAGCTCGCCGAGCAGGGTCTTCGCGGTCAGAACCGAACTGCCCATGTCCATCAGGACGCAGACGCCGTCGCCGCTGTCGGCGGTGGCGATGGCAGCGCGGATCAGCTCGATGCTGGTGCCGAACTCGCCGTCGTCGGTGCCGCCGGCCGGGGCGATGGTGACGTCGGAGCCGGCGAGCGAGCCGGCCATCTCCGCCGTGGCGCCGGCCAGCGCAGGACTGTGTGAGACCAGCACGATACCGACGCTCACGCGGTCACCTCGGCCAGCGCACGCAGGATGATCGCGGTCGAGGCCGCACCCGGGTCTTCGTGCCCGATGCTGCGTTCGCCGAGGTAACTCGCCCGGCCCTTGCGCGCCTGCAACGGGACGGTGGCCGCCACCCCGGCCTCGGCGGCCTCGGCGGCAGCGCGGGCGGCCTGGGCCAGACCGTCGGGCGCGGCCTCCCGGAATGCGGCCACGGCGGGCGCGAGGGCGTCGATCATGGTCTTGTCGCCCTCGGCCGCGCCGCCGAGTTCCTGGATGCCGGTCTGCATCGCGTGCAGCGCCTCGCCGAGTTGGGCGGCGTCGGCATCGGTTTCGTCACCCAGCGCCTTGCCTGCCTTGCGCAGGCCGCTGCCGTACAACGGCCCGGACGCGCCGCCGGTCTTGGCGACGAGTCCTCGCCCGGCCGCCACGAGGACGCCACCGGGGGTGTCCGGCGCCTTGTCGGTCAGCGACGAGACCGCCGCGGCGAGCCCCCGAGCGAGGTTGGCCCCGTGGTCGCCGTCGCCGATCGCGGCATCCAGCGCGGTGAGCCGCGCCTCCGCGGCGCGGACTTCGTCGGCGCATCGAATGATCCAGGCCGTGGCCGTTGCGGTGTCGAAGGCCATGTCAGCGGCCCCAGCGCAGCGCAGGCGTCTGGACCGGCGCGTCCCAGAGCCGGACCAGCTCGTCGGTCAACGAGGTCACGGTGACCGAGAAGCCTGCCTGGTCGAGACTGGTGATGTAGTTGCCGACGAGATTGCGCACGATCCGGGCGCCATGGCCCTCGATCCAGGCCGCGGCCTCAGCGAAGGCGCCGTAGAGCTCGATCAGCGGGGTGCCGCCTTGTCCGTTGAGCAGAACCAGGACGTCGCCGCTGACCGGCATGTCGGCGTGAATCGCCTCGAGGGCGTAGGCGACGAGGTCGCGCACGGGCGCCATCTGGCCGCGTTCGCGGCCTGGCTCGCCATGAATACCGACGCCGAGTTCGACCTCGTTCTCGCCCAGTTCGAAGCCCGGCTTGCCGGCTGCGGGCACCGTGCCGGCGTGCAGCGCGATACCGAAGGAGCGGGAGCGTTCGTTGACCTCGGTGGCCACGCGGGCCACGGTGGCGAGATCGGCACCCTCTTCGGCTGCTGCCCCGGCGATCTTCTCCGCCACCACCGTCGCTCCGGTGCCGCGACGGCCCGCGGTGAAGGTGGAGTCCTCGACAGCTGCGTCGTCGTTGAGTACGACGGACGAGACCTCGATGTCGTCGTCCTCGGCCAGCTCGGCGGCCATCCGGAAGTTCAGCACGTCGCCGGTGTAGTTCTTCACGATGTGCACGACGCCGGCGCCGCCGTTGGCCGCCTTCGTCGCGGCGAGGATCTGATCGGGGACAGGGGAGGTGTACACCTCCCCCGGCGCGGCGGCATCGAGCATGCCGTAGCCGACGTATCCGCCGTGCAGCGGCTCGTGGCCGGACCCGCCGCCGGAGACGAGCCCGACCTTGCCCTGGCGCGGCCCGTCCGCGCGCGCGATGACCCGGTTCTCGACGTCGACGTTGAGCGACGGATGCGCCGCGGCCATGCCGCGCAGCGCGTCGGTGATCACGGAATCGGGGGAGTTGATCAGCTTCTTCATCGATGGCTCCAACCTTCCCGAAGGCGGATGAGACTTCGCCGAGAGACCGTGCCCCCGGTTTGATTGCCACAGTACGCGGCTCGACCGCTGTGCGGCAGAGCAAAACGGCACTGACCACGGTCATGAGTCATTCGGTGACCCGGACTGCGTCGGCGTGGAGCGGCACCGGCTGTGTGCCGCGGCACTTAAGGTTGTGCCGTGGCGGAGATCTCGCAGACTCTGGATCGTGGGCTTCGCTTGCTCGAGGTGCTGGCGGACGCCGCCGGTGGACTGACGGTGGCTGAGGCCTCCGCCATGCTCGGCGTCAATCGCACCATCGTCTACCGGCTGTTGGCCACGCTCGAGCTGCACGGGCTGGTACGCCGGTCGGCTGCTGGGCGATTCTCCGTGGGCTTCGGCGTGTTGTCCCTGGCCGGCAGCGTCTACCCGATCCTTCGCCATGTCGCCCAGCCGGTGTTGCGCTCGCTGGCGGAGTCGGTGGGCGCCACGGCTCACCTGACCATCGCCGACGGCGCCGAAGCGCTCGCCGTCGCCGTCGTCGAGCCCACCCGGACCAACTACCACGTCGCGTACCGAGTCGGCTCGCGACATCCGCTCGGGCGCGGGGCGGCGGGTCGCGCGATCATGGCGGGCCGAGACGGTGATCCGCGCTACACCGCGTCCAGCGGCGAGCTGGAGCCGGGAGCGCAAGGGGTCGCCGCGCCGTTGGTGGGCGCGGGGGTGGAGGCCAGCATCGGTGTCGTCGCGCTGGGTGAGCTCGACGCCTCGGTCGTCGGGCCGCAGGTGGTCAGTGCCGCCGAGGAGTTGACCCTGCGGCTGTCCTGAGCTGACGCGTCAGCCGACGGTGACCTCGACTTCGTTGGACACGACGGAATCGTCGTCGGTGCGTACCACCCGGAACGAGTTGACGCCTTCGCGGCCGGTGATGACCCAGGTCCGGAAACTGCCGCCGGCGTCGGTGGTGAGCGGGGTGCTGAGGTCGAATTCGCTCCATTCGCCGCCGTCGACGCTGCGTTCGAGTCGCAGCTGGACCCCCTCTTCGGCGGGCTCGATGGCACCGGTGAGGTCGAACCGCTCGTTCGCCGCCACCGATTCCTTCGCCGCGGTCAAGTTCAACCCGCTGTCGGTCGGCGATGGCGACGGCGAGTCGGCGGTCGGGTCGCCGGTGGGGGCGTTGGTGTCGTCGGTCGCGGCGGGTGTTTCGTCGGAGGCTGCTTCAGCGCCGGATCCGCCGGACTGGGTGCCCACGTACGCACCACCGACGAAGCCGACGATCGCGGCGGTGATGAGGCTGGCGGCGAGTGCACCGCCCGAGGCTCGACTGGACATCACCCTCATTCAACCCCGGGCACCGGGGGGTCGTGCAAATCGATGGCCTGCGACGCAGCCCTGTGACCAGCTGTGATGTCCGGTGTGAAGGCCAGGACCTCAGCCGATGGTGACCTCGATTGGATCGGACACGACGGACTCGTCGTCGCTGCGCACTACCCGCAGGGCGTTGACGCCTTCGCGCTGCGAGCACGCGAATCCGCCGAACTCGCCGTTCTCGTTCGTCGTCCAGGGTCCGATGCTGGGGAACTGCTCCCAGTCGCCGCCCTCGACGCTGCGTTGCAACTGCACCTTCACCTTCGCGACGGGCGGGTTCAGCGCGCCGTGCACGTTCACGCAGTCGCCGGGCGTGACCTCGGCCTGCGCGGGGTCGTCCAGGGCCAGTGTCAGCCCGGCGTCGCTGGAGGCGTCGTCCGTCGGCTCCGTGCCACCCGCGTCGCCGCCGTCGCCGTCGGCCTGGTCGTCGTCCGGGGCAGCCGAGCCGTTTTCGCCGGCCGAGTCGTTCGAGCCGGACGAGGCGTTACCGGTCTGGGTGCCGATGTAAGCACCGCCGGCGAAGCCGATGATGGCGGCGGTGATGAGGCATGCGGCAAGCGCGCCGCCGGAGGCTCGACTGGACATCGACACATATTCAACCTTGACACATCGCCGACGGCGGCCATCCGCTCACTTCGATGTCGTTTCGTGACCTGCAGTGATGCTTCAGGTGCCGGATCATCGGCCGGATCGCGGCAGGCCCGGATGTGCCGCGCCGGCAGCCTGGGTACGGTTCTGTCGACACGGCAGGCAGGAAGGACCACGATGGACAACGCATCGGAGCAGATGGCCGACGTCCTCGTCGTCGGGGCGGGCCCGACTGGCCTGCTGCTGGCCGGCGACCTCGCCGCGGCCGGGGTGTCGTGCACGGTTCTCGAGCGGCGCCACGGTGAGTCGAACCTGACGCGCGCGTTCGCCGTGCACGCCCGGACGCTGGAGCTACTCGATGCCCGGTCGGTGGCCGACCGCCTGGTGGCCTCCGGCCAGCGCGTCTCGTCGGTGAACCTGTTCGGCAACATCGACGTGGACCTGTCGCAACTGCCGACCAGGTTCCCGTTCGTGCTGGTGACGCCGCAGTACACCACCGAGTCCGTGTTGAAGCAGCGCGCTGTCGAGGCCGGAGCGTCCATCATCGAAGGTGCCGAAGTCACCGATGTGCGCTCCGGCGCGGACGGCGTCGACGTCGACTACCGGGGCCCGGATGGCCAGACGGCGACAGCCCGCGCGAGCTACGTGGTGGGTGCGGACGGCGTGCACAGCACCGTGCGTCAGTCGCTCGGCCTGCCCTTCGACGGCGAGCCGGCCGTCGAGTCGGTGATGCTGGCCGACGTCCGGCTCAGCGATCCACCCAGCGACGTGCTCACCGTCGGTTCCGGCGAGGACGGCTTCGCGTTGGTCGTGCCGTTTGGCGACGGGTGGTATCGGGTCATCGCGTGGGACCGGCACCGGCAGCGTCCGTCCGACGATCCGGTCGAGCTCAGCGAAGTGCGCGATGTGACCAGTCGAGTGCTCGGAACCGACCACGGCATGCACGACGCGCGCTGGCTGTCCCGATTCCACAGTGACGAGCGCATGGTTCCGCAGTACCGAGTCGGGCGGGTCTTCCTCGCCGGCGACGCCGCACACGTCCACTCGCCGGCCGGGGGGCAAGGCATGAACATCGGCCTGCAGGATGCCGCCAACTTGAGCTGGAAGCTCGTGGCGGCGCTGCGCGGCTGGGCCCCGCCCGGCCTGCTGGACACGTATCACGATGAGCGCCACCCGGTCGGGCAGAGCGTCGTGCAGGGCAGCGGCACCCTGCTGCGGATGGTACTGCTGGATTCGGCGCCGCTGCGGACGGTACGCAACGTGGCTGGTGCCGCTGCGGTGCGGATCGGGCCAATCGTGCGCAAGGCCGGCGAGTTCGTCTCGGGACTGGCCATCGCCTACCCCAGCCCGCGGGGCGAGCACTCGTTGGTGGGCACCCGGGTTCCCGACGTGACGCTGATCGGCGAGCACGGACCCGAACGGCTCTACGAGCGGCTGCGCAGTGGGATGTTCGTATTGCTCACGGGGCAGGACCATCATGGCCTCATCAAGCCCTGGGCCGACCGCGTCGACGTCGTGACCACGGTGGACCGCTCCCAGGGGCTGACCTTGGTCCGGCCCGACGGCTACGTCGCCTGGGCCACGGACACCAAGGCGTCGATCCGTCGCGACGCCGAGCTTCGCTCGGCGCTGATCGCGTGGTGCGGCGAGCCCGCCTGAGCGCCGCTGACCGGCGTGGCTGGGCGGCAGGTCGTGGCTGGGCGGCAGGAGTTCTTGCGCCTTTGTGACCTGCGCAAACGTCCGCCCCTGCGGTGCGGCCGCTCGACACCACCATGCGTCTCTCAACATCAACAGGCTTGTAGCCCTGTTCCTGCTGCAATTCGGCTCGTGGTGTACACGATCGACTCATGATCGTCCGGGCCGGTAGAGCAGCCAGGGCCGAAGATCTTTCGGCCTGGACCTGTGTCGTGTGATCACCTGCGGTCTTCGCTGAGGGGCATCCTGCTCAACCGACTTCGATGGCCTGCCGTTCGCCGATCCGGACGTGCACGGTCGAGGTCAAATGGCCCGACGTCCAACTCCCCAGAGGCCCCGGTCGACGCTGACCACTCCGCGAATGAGTTGTTTGCGCGAGGTGACCTGCGCAACCGTCCGCAACAGTGGTCGTGGCCACTAGACGTCCGACGACGTCGACCGGGCCACTGCGGCGTCGACGAGTGGAAGGACCCGCGGGCCGATGACGGTCGTGAGCGCGATGAGCGTGCTCATGCGCACGATGTCGGCGTCACCGACCAGTTCGTCGATCACCCGCTGCAGGTCGTCGTTGTCGCGGGCGACGATGCGGCACAGCAGGTCGCCCTGCCCGGTGATCGTGTGCACTTCGAGCACCTCGGGAATCCGGCTCAGGTGTGCGGCGACGGACTCGCGTGCGCCTTGGCGGATGTCGAGTGAGGCGAACGCGGTGACGCGGTATCCCAGCGCGGCCGGGTCGACCGTGGGCGAGGTGCTGCGGATCACCCCGCTCGAGCGCAGCTTGTCCAGGCGAGCCTGCACCGTCCCGCGCGCGACGCCGAGCCGGCGGGACGCCTCGAGGACGCCGATCCGGGGATCGTCGGTGAACAGCCGGATGATCCGGGCGTCGAGATCGTCGATCATCGCCGTCGTGCTCCTTCGTGGCAGCGGCATTGGCTGGACATGTTGACTAGTGGCAACCCGCCTGAGCTGTCCAGACAGTACAGCATGTTCAGCTGATCCATGCACACTTGCCCAATCCAGGGTGGGCGGGCAGAGTCCGTGACATCAAGCGTCGGTTCGTCCCTGGAGGCCGCTCATGACCACCACAGATTCCGCTCGCACTCTCACCCCCGAAGAACGCGACGCCGAGCTCGACCTCGAGCAGCTCAAGCAACTCGTGGGGCTGGTGGAGTACGACGAGAGCAAGGATCCCTTCCCGGTCGTCGCCATGGACGCCGTCGTGTTCATCGTGGGCAACGCCACGCAGGCGGCGCACTTCTACCAGTCCGCGTTCGGCATGGACCTCGTGGCCTACTCCGGCCCGGAGACCGGCGTTCGTGACCACAAGGCGTACGTCCTGCGCAGTGGCTCGGCGAGGTTCGTGCTCAAGGGCGGTGTGGCGCCGGACAGCGACCTGCTCGACCACCACCGCCGCCACGGTGACGGCGTCATCGACCTGGCACTGGAGGTGCGCGACGTCGACGCCTGCATCGAGCACGCGCGGGCCCAGGGCGCCACGATCCTCGAGGAGCCGCATGATCAGTCCGACGAGCACGGCACTGTGCGCTCGGCGGCCATCGCGACCTATGGCGAAACTCGCCACACCCTGATCGACCGGTCGCGTTACTCCGGGCCGTACCTGCCCGGCTACGTCCCCAAGACCTCCACGTTCGTCAAGCGCGAGGGTGCGCCGAAGCGGCTGTTCCAGGCTGTGGACCACTGCGTCGGCAACGTCGAACTGGGCAAGATGGACTACTGGGTCGACTGGTACCGCAAGGTCATGGGGTTCATGAACATGGCCGAGTTCGTCGGCGACGACATCGCCACCGAGTACTCCGCGCTGATGTCCAAGGTGGTGGCGAATGGCAACCACCGGGTGAAGTTCCCGCTGAACGAGCCGGCCGTCGGCAAGAAGAAGTCGCAGATCGACGAGTACCTGGAGTTCTACGGCGAGGCCGGGTGTCAGCACATCGCCCTGGCCACCAACGACATCCTGCGAACGGTGGACGCGATGCGCGCCGAGGGCGTGGAGTTCCTCGCCACCCCGGACGCCTACTACGACGACCCTGAGCTGCGCGAACGCATCGGTACGGTGCGGGTGCCGGTCGAGGAGCTGAAGAAGCGCGGCATCCTCGTCGACCGCGACGAGGACGGCTACTTGCTGCAGATCTTCACCAAGCCGATCGGGGACCGCCCCACCGTGTTCTACGAGCTCATCGAGCGGCACGGGTCCCTGGGCTTCGGCAAGGGCAACTTCAAGGCGCTGTTCGAGTCGATCGAGCGCGAACAGGAACGGCGCGGCAACCTGTAGGCGAGGCGTACGCGAGCGGAACCACCGGAGCATCGGCACTTTCGGTAAAAAGTGGACACCGAAAGTGCCGATGATCATGTGGCGTGCCCTAGGGTGCGGTACATCCGAGAACCGGTACATCCGAGAACCGGACGGGGGCGCCGATATGTCTGCGAAGTTCGCCTGGGTCACCGCTGCGGCCACAGCCATGATCGTCAGCGCCGGAGTCGCCGCCTCGGCAGCCCCGGGCGATCCCGGGTCGCCGCGATTCGGTCCGGGTGCGCCCGGCGCCGGCGACCCGTACTTCCCGCTGGCCGGCAACGGCGGCTACGACGTCACCCACTACGACCTCGAGATCGACTACCAGCCGCCCGGGCCGGCGCCGGCGCCGCTCGAAGGGACGATGCAGGCCACGGCCACGCTGTCGATCACGCCGACGCAGAACCTGGACCAGTTCAACCTCGACCTGCGTGACCTCGACGTCGAGTCTGTCGTCGTCCGGGGGCGCCCGGCGCGCTTCACCCACGACGACGGCGAGCTGGTGGTCACGCCACGGCCGAAGATGCACGCCGGGCGTCCGGTTCGCGTCGAGGTCACCTACGGCGGCACCACCGGGCGGCCCACCGACATCGAGGGCGCCCTGTACGGCTGGGTCACCACCCGCGACGGGGCGATGGTGGTCAACGAACCCGACGGCGCGTCCACGTGGTACCCGGTCAGCGACCACCCGACGGACAAGGCGACCTACGACTTCGACATCACCGTACCCGAGGGCCTGGTCGCGGTGGCCAATGGCGACCTGGTGGACTCGCGGACGAGCAACGGCCGGACCACATGGTCGTGGTCGTCGCGCGACCCGATGGCCAGCTATCTGTCGACGGCCTCGGTCGGCAACTACGAGCTGCGCACGTCGAAGACGCCGGACGGGCTGCCGCTGATCGACGCCATCGACCGCGATCTGGCGCCCGACGCCAGCGCCGGGCTGGCCCAGACCGCGGAGATGATCGCGTTCTTCGAGGGCGAGTTCGGGCCGTACCCGTTCGACTCGTTCGGGGCGGTCGTCGACGACGACAGCGTCGGCTACGCGCTGGAGACTCAGACGCGCCCGATCTACTCGCGGCGGGCTAGCGAGGGCACGGTGGCCCACGAGCTCGCGCACCAGTGGATGGGCAATTCCGTCAGCCCGCAGCGGTGGCGTCACATCTGGCTGAACGAGGGATGGGCGACGTACGCGAGCTGGATCTGGGCCGAGCACGACGGCGGCACCACGGCGCGCGAGCAGTTCGAGGACGTCATGGCGATCCCGGCCGATGACGAGTTCTGGCAGACGATCGTCGCCGACCCGGGTGCGACCGGGCTGTTCGCCGGCGCCGTCTACGACCGCGGCGCCGCGACCCTGTACGCGCTGCGCCAAGAGATCGGTGACGCGGCGTTCGGCGAGCTGTCCCGCGCGTGGCCGCAGGGCTTCGCCGACTCGACCGCGACCACGGAGGACTTCCAGGAGCTGGCCGAAGAGATCTCCGGGCGCGACCTGGCCGCGTTCTTCGACGCGTGGGTCCGCACCCCCGCCAAACCCACCCCCTGATGGTGAATGATCATGTTCACTTGGCAATTCCCTGCCGCACCACCCATACACGCCTGGTGATGCGACACAACGCCTGGTGGTGTCCAAGCGCCGAGCCCTGAGCGTGGCCGTCCCGGCGCGCGAGCGCTACTCGACCAGCTCCGTGGCCCACGCGGTCACACTGAGCTCGCCGGCACTGCCGAGGTCGGCGTCGAGCGGGAAGGTCTGCTGCGGCTCCCCGGGCATCGTCGTCACGACGACGTAGGCGCCTCGGTCGATGGCATCGGGGTCGGTGACCGTCGCCGACCACGAGATGACTGACAGCACCTGTTCTCCAGGCGCTATGGACACCGGGGCCGGACCCGGGTCGATCGCCATGTACGACGAGTCGTGCTCGGTACGAACGCCGAGGTCCTGCCCGTCGGCGTCGAGGATGCGCACCTCGGGATACCCGTCGACGGTCACGGCCTGCTCACCGTCGTTGGTGAGGGTGACGACCGAGGCGCGGTGACCGAGCGCCGCCTCAACCGGCCCGACCTGCACAGTCAGTCCGGACGGCGACGTGACCGGCTCGGGTGGGGTGAAGGTGGGCGCCAGTGTGGGCGACGGGGGAGTGGCGGGAGCGCTCGTCTCGTCGGCCGGGCCGACGGCGACGGCGCTGGGCTGCACCGAGTCGTCGCTCGCGCAACCCCCGACGGCCCCGAGCGTGACGAGCGCGATGCCGGCCAGGCCGAGAAGCCGCAGCCGGGACGAGCCATGAACCGGGGCCTTCGCTGTTCCCTTCGACCGCGCTCTCACCGGCCGTTCCCCCGAAGTACTCACCAGGTGGATGCTAGCCAACCCTGGTCCAGGCCCGGCGGCTGGGAGGTTGACACGGCATCGACGCT
>JAJYTA010000093.1 GCA_021793295.1 Actinomycetes bacterium | reverse complement strand
GTGTCGATGAACGTCTGAGTCATCGACACCAGCGCTTGGCGCACCGGGTGGGTCGTCTTGGCCGCGGCCGCAGCGATGCCCCCGGTACCGAGGCCGGACTCGTTGGAGAAGATGCCGCGAGCCACGCCATAGCGCAGCGCCATCAAGAAGCCCGCACCGACGAAGCCACCGACAGCGGAGGTGCCGGTGAATGCATCGGACACGATCAGCTGGAGCGCCGCGGGCAACTCGCTGACGTTCGCGAGCAACACCCACGTACCGGCAGCGATGTACACGACGATCATGATCGGGACGAACGCCGAAGCCACCCGGGCGATGCTCTGGATTCCGCCGAGGACCACCGCTGCGGCAGCGACGGTCAGAATGATGCCCGTCACGACAGTGGAGATGCCCCACTGTTCATCCGCTTGCGCGGCCACGGTGTTCGACTGGGTCATGTTGCCGATGCCGAAGCTGGCGATCACCGCGAACACGGCGAACAAGACACCGAGGATCGGGCCGAGCGGAGCCTTGATGCCCCTGGACAGGTAGTACATCGGTCCGCCGCTCTGCTCGCCCGCGGCGTCGGTGTGGCGGAAGCGTACTCCCAGGAATGCCTCGGTGTACTTCGTCGCCATCCCGACCAGACCGGTGACCCACATCCAGAACAAGGCACCCGGTCCCCCGAGGCCGATGGCAGTGGCGACACCGGCGATGTTGCCGACACCGACGGTGGCCGCCAGCGCGGTCGCCAAAGCTTGGTAGTGCGTGATGTCGCCGGTGGCTCCTGGATCCTTACGCGTCAGGAACGCCAGCCTGAAGGCGCGTCCGAACGCGCGGAACTGTAGACCGGTGAGCCGGATCGTCAGGAAGACACCGGTCCCGAGCAGCAGCGGGATCAGCAACCACGGTCCCCACACCACTGAAGAGATGTCGGCCAAGACATCGTTGAGGCGGTCCATGCATGACTCCTTCGAGGATGACTGGCGGACATGGTGGCGCGATTCACGCCAAATGACCAGACCCCCCACGGTGTGTCATGAGACCGTTACGTCGCTGTCGCCGACGGGTCGAACAGCGTGCCCTGCTGAGCACTGACGGCGGCCCCGCGCTTCGCTGAGTTGATGCTGGTGGTTGTCGCCGACCAGCGCCGCCGCGGGCCGTCGTCGCCGGCAGCGTCGAATGCCGGGCGATCGAGGCCGTGCCGCCGCAGCAACGGCGCAGTACGCTCGGTCACCCAGGTGCGGTACCGCTGGTGCGCGTACGAGCCTGCGCTGTAGAGGCGCTGATATCGGTCGAGGAGTTCCGGCTTGTCGGCGCGCAGCCAGCGTAGATACCACTCGCGCGCACCGGGCCGCAGATGAAGCGGGATGATGCTCACTCCGGTGGCGCCAGCTTCGGCCACTGCGCCGATCAAGGCGTCCAGATGCTCGACGGAGTCGGTCAGGCCGGGCAGTACCGGCGCGACCAGCACGTTGCACGGCAACCCGGCCGCGCGGATCGCCCGGATCAACTCGAGCCGCGCGCGTGGGGTCGGCGTCCCTGGTTCCACGGAACGATGCAGATCTTCGTCCAGCATCGCCAGCGACACACCCACCCCGACGGACACCGACTCCGATGCCTGTGCCAACAGCGGCAGATCGCGCTGCAGGAGCGTTCCCTTGGTGAGGATGCTGAACGGTGTACCGGAGCCGGCGAGTGCGTCGATGATGCCGGGCATCAGCTGGTAACGGCCTTCAGCGCGCTGATACGGATCGGTGTTGGTGCCCATGGCCACGTGTTCGCGAGTCCACGACGCCTTGGCCACTTCGCGCCTCAGCACGTCGGCGACGTTGACCTTCACGATCACTTCGCGGTCGAAGTCGTCGCCGGCATCGAGATCGAGATAGGTGTGCGTACCCCGGGCGAAGCAGTTGTGGCTGACGACACCGTTGGCGATGAAGTCGCCCGTGCCGGTGGAGATGTCGAACATCGCCATCTCGACACCGAGGTCATGCACCGCGGCCACGCGGAGTCCGGCCCCGGTGTCGACCGCGGAGTCCGACGGCTGCCCGGAGCGCGCGCCGTCGCCGGGGACGGTGGGTACCGGCCCGGTGGCGCCGAAGCCGGTCAGTTGGTCCGCCGTGGTCAGATGCGCTCGGCGGATGCCGCGCGCCGCTCCGGCGACCTGTTTCCAGCCGTGCGTGGTGAGGAATCGGTGGTCGGCGCTGGCGACGAGGGAGGTGCCGTCGGCGAGGTCGACGCGGAATGCCGGCTTGCGGGTCTCCCAATGGTCGAGGACCACCGTCTGCACGTACCGGCGCCGCGTTCCCACCGCCCGGGTGCCGACGACGCGATCGCCGACCCGGATCTTGGCCAACGGGCGCACCCGGCCGTCGCTCATGAGGACGTCTGTGTCGCCGGACAGGCAGTACGTACAGGCATGGCTGCAGCCGCGATACGGGTTGACGGTCCGGCGGAACGGGACGTGGGATGCCGCCGGTACCCGGTTCAGCGCGGACTTGCACATGACTTCGTGAAAGGTGATGCCGTCGAACTCCGGCGTCCGCACGCTGCGCACCAGTCCAGCCATGCGCTGCAGCCCGGGCAGCGCCTGGCCGTCGGCCGCCGTGAGCTGCTGAACGTCCCAACGCATGCCCCTATTCGAACACACGTTCGCTCTGATCGCAATCCAGCACCGGTCAGGTACTCCCGGCGGCCGCGGCTCCCTCAGCCGGCGCCGGTGCGCCCGGCCAGCTGCGCGACGACCTCGTCCAGATTCACTGCGCTCTGCTCGCCGGTGGCCAGCTCCTTGATCTGGGCGACACCCCCGGCCAGGTCGCGCTCGCCGAGGATGAGCGCATACCGTGCACCGCTGCGGTCCGCGGCCTTCATCGCGCCCTTCAGACCGCGGCCCCCGAGCGCCACGTCGGTGGCCACACCGGTCCGACGCAACTGAGTGACCAGCCCGAACGCACGACGTTCGGCGGCCTCCCCCAACGGAACCACATAGACCGTCACCCCCGGCGGTTCCGGCAACGCGAGCCCTTCGGCCTCCATGGCCAGCAGCGTCCGGTCCGCCCCGAGCGCCCACCCGACGCCGGGCAGGCGCGGCCCGCCGAGCAGTTCGGACAGGCCGTCATAACGTCCGCCGCCGCCCACGGCCGACTGCGAGCCGAGCCCGTCGTGGACGAATTCGAACAGCGTCCGGGTGTAGTAGTCCAGTCCACGCACCAATCGCGGATCGTCCTCGTACTCGATCCCCGCGTCGGTCAACAGAGCCCGCACCTTGTCGTGGTGGGCACGGTCGGCCTCGGACAGGAAGTCGACCACCACCGGGGCGTCCTCGAGCGCCTTCTGAATCTCTGGGCGCTTGTCGTCGAGCACCCGCAGTGGGTTGATCTCGACCCGTTTGGCCGTCTCGTCGTCGAGATCCAGGCCGCGCAGGAACCGCTGCAGTGCGTCCCGATAGGCCGGGCGTGATTCGTGCGAGCCCAGGGAGTTGATCAGGACTCGCACGTCGTTGAGTCCCAGCGCCTTGTACGCGTCGACGGCCAACACGATGAGCTCGGCGTCCACGGCGGCGTCGTCGGAGCCCAGCACCTCGGCGCCCACCTGGGAGAAGTGGCGATACCTCCCCTTCTGCGGCCGTTCGTAGCGGTAGTAGGACCCGCTGTACCAGAGCTTGACCGGCAAGGCGCCGCGGTGCAGGCCGTTCTCCAGCACCGCGCGCAGCACCGGCGCGGTGCCCTCAGGCCGCAGCGTGACGTCGTCGCCGCCCCGGGTGGTGAAGGAGTACATCTCCTTGGTGACGATGTCGGTCGACTCCCCCACGCCGCGGGCGAACAGCGCCGTCTGCTCGAAGCTGGGTGTCTCGATGTAGCCGTACCCGGCCGCACGCAGCGGGGCCGCCATGGCGTCCCGGACGGCCAGGATCGCGTCTCCGCGCGGCGGGACGAGGTCGAACGTGCCCTTCGGGGCACGGAAGGTGGGTTGACTCACGTGGTCCTCCCCAGGCCCGACGGTGTCACGGCCTGAGATCTCGAAGATACGGGTTGGTGGCACGCTCCTGGCCGAACGTCGACGGTTCGCCGTGGCCAGGCAGAACGGTGGTGGCGTCGGGCAAGCCCCCCGCCGATTCCGGCCGGGCGAGCTCGCCGAGCGTATGTCGCATCAAGGCGTCGTCACCCCCGGGCAGATCCGTTCGCCCGATGGTCCCGGCGAACAGGACGTCACCGGTGAAGCACAGGTTCGCGGTGGTCTCGTCCTGGCGCGGGACGAAGTACAGGGTGGATCCCTCGGTGTGCCCGGGCGCGAACAGCGCATGCAGCTCGATGCCGGCCAGGTGCAGCGGCGTGCTGTCGGCGAAGGTCCGGATGTCCGGTGGCCGCGTCCAGTCGTCAGCGAGGCCGGCCAGCATCGGGGCGAGGTCGGGGCCGAGCGTGCGGATCGGGTCGTCGAACCGGTAGAGGTCGGCTTCGTGCACATACACCGGCAGGTCACGACGCTGGCACAGCTGCGCGAGCGCGAAGGTGTGATCGATGTGGCCGTGCGTGACCAGTGCGGCCACCGGATCGAGATCGTACTCGGCCAGGACCTCGTCGACCCGTTCGTCCAGCCCGATTCCGGGGTCGACGACGACGCACTCGCGCCCGTCGTCGGTGGCTACGATGTAACAGTTGGTTCCCAGGATCGGACCGGTGAAGCTGAGCAACAGCACTCGGTGAAGGGTACCGGCGGTACATCATCGCCGCGAACTCGTTATCTTCACTCCTGGCCTGTACTGCCTAGACTGTGCACCCGTAGCACATGCGGCGGGGGCGTTCGGGTTCCCTCGCCCGCACCTCGGCGGATTGGGAGGACCTGGTGGCCAAGAGCGCCAAACGGCGGCGTGAGCTGGCCCGGCAGCGGGCACAGCGGCAGCAGGAGCGGCGAGCCGGCCGGGCTGCGCGCCGTCGTCGCGTCACGATCGTCGTCAGTGCGGTTGCCGCGGTTGCCGTGATCACGGTGATCAGCCTCGTGGCGTCCGGCGTCATCGGTGGTGGTGACGACGTCGTCGCCGCCCCGGATTCCAGCTCCGACACCACGCCGGCGAGTTCCACCGAGGGTTGCGAGTACCGCGAGTCCGGTTCGCCGGCGGTTCCCGACGTCGGGCTGCCGGCCGAGTTCACCGGTGACCAAGCGCAGGCGTCCACCGCGACGGTGACGCTGAACGGCTCGCCGGTGACGATCCAGCTCGAGCCCGCGGCCGCGCCGTGCACGGTGCACTCGTTTGCCCATCTCGCCGCCGCCGACTACTTCGACGCGACCACCTGCCACCGGCTCACCACGTCCGACACGCTCAAGGTGCTGCAGTGCGGCGATCCGACGGGCAGCGGCTCCGGTGGCCCGGGATACGAGTTCGACAACGAGAACACCGACGGCGCCACCTACACCGCCGGCACCGTGGCCATGGCGAACTCCGGCCCCGACACCAACGGCAGCCAGTTCTTCCTGGTCTATGACGACTCCGACCTGCCGCCGGACTACACCGTCTTCGGTCACATCACCGACGGTCTCGACGTACTCACCACCATCGCCGAGGCTGGGACGGACAATGGAGAGAGCGACGGCGCACCCGCCGAACCGGTCACCCTCGATGACGTCACCACCACCGCTGCGAACCCGGATGAGGACGCACAGTGACACACAACCCCACCAGCCCCAGCAGCCCGGACCCGGAGAACACCGCCACGGTCGCCTCCAACGAGTGGGGGCGCGTCGACGAGACCGGTGAAGTCTTCGTCCGCACCGCCACCGGCGAACGCAACATCGGCTCGTGGCAGGTCGGCCGGCCCGAGGAAGCCTTGGCCTTCTTCGCGCGCAAGTTCGACGACCTCGTGGTCCAGGTCGACCTGCTGGAGAAGCGCCTGGAATCCGGTGCCGCCGCACCTGACGACACCGCGGCCGGCGTCGCCAAGCTGCGCTCCGCCCTGGCCGACGCGCACGCCATCGGCGATCTCGACTCGTTGGCCGCTCGCCTCGACACCCTCGACGAGCGCATCGAGCAGCGCCGCGCCGAGCGCAAGGCAGCCCGGGCACGAGCCCAGGAGGAAGCCAAAGCCCGCAAGGCCGAGATCGCCGGCCGGGCCGAGTCCATCGCCGAGAGCAACGACTGGAAGCAGGGCGCTGACACGCTTCGCGCGCTGCTCGAAGAGTGGAAGTCACTGCCGCGCCTGGACCGGCCCACCGACGACGAGCTCTGGCGCCGCTTCTCCTCCGCCCGCACGCATTACACCCGGCGGCGCAAGGCCCACTTCGCCGAGCTCGCCGAACGCCGCGAGGAAGCCCGGACCATCAAGGAGCGCATCCTCAAGGAGGCCGAACAGCTCAGCACGTCGACCGATTGGGGCCCGACGTCGCGGCGCTACCGCGAGCTGATGAATCAGTGGAAGGCCGCCGGCCCGGCGCCGCGCGGAGTCGAGGACAGCCTGTGGAAGCGGTTCCGCGCCGCACAGGACACGTTCTTCGGCGCGCGCAACGCTGCGCAGGCCGAGCGTGACGACGAGCAGCAGGCCAACCTGGCGATCAAGGAGGCCATTCTCGCCGAGGCCGAAGCGCTGCTGCCCATCACCGACTGGAAGGCCGCCCGCCGGGCCATGCGGGCTCTGCAGGATCGGTGGGAGGAAGTCGGCTACGTCCCGCGGGACTCCATGCGTTCGATCGAGAACCGGATGCGCCGGGTCGAGGACGCCATCCGCGACGCCGAACAGGGCGAATGGCAACGTTCCAACCCCGAGGCTCGTGCTCGAGCCGAAGCCACGGTGCGTCAGCTCGAAGCATCCATCGCCGATCTGGAGACCAAGGCCGACAAGGCGCGCGAGCAGGGCAACGACAAGGCGCTACGCGAGGCTGAAGAAGCCTTGGCCGCGCGCCGGTCCTGGCTCGAGCAGGCCCAGCGGGCGCTGGACGAGTTCACCGGATAAGTCGATCACGACGACGGCGTCGCCGCGGGAATGCCGCTGGTGAGCCGGTAGGCGTCGAACACGCCCTCGACCCCACGCACTGCCTTGAGCACGTGCCCGAGGTGCTTGGGATCGGCCATCTCGAAGGTGAACCGGCTGGTGGCGATGCGTTCGGTGCTGGTCGTCACCGTGGCCGACAGGATGTTGACGTGCTGGTCGGACAGGACTCGCGTGACGTCGGAGAGCAGCCGCGCGCGGTCGAGCGCCTCGACCTGGATGGCCACCAGGAACATGCTGTTGGCGGTGGGCGCCCACTCGACCTCGACGATACGGCCGTGCTGTTGGCGCAACGAGTCGACGTTGATGCAGTCCATCCGGTGGACCGACACGCCGGAGCCACGGGTGACGAACCCGATGATCTCGTCACCGGGTACCGGGGTGCAGCATCGGGCGAGCTTGACCCACACGTCCGAGACACCCTTGACCACCACGCCCGGGTCGGTACCGGCGCTGCGCCGCGGGCGATCGGGGGTGGCGGCCTCGGCGACGTCCTCGGTGGTGCCTTCCTCGCCGCCCAGGATGTGCACGAGTTTCTGCACGATGCTCTGCGCCGAGACGTGCCCCTCGCCGACGGCAGCGTACAGCCCGGCGATGTCGGGGTAGCGCAGATCGTCGGCGACCGCCTTCAGCGACTCCTGGCTCATCATCCGCTGCAGCGGCAGGTCCTGCTTGCGCATCGCGCGCGCGATGGAGTCCTTACCGTGCTCGATGGCCTCCTCGCGACGCTCCTTGGAGAACCACTGCTTGATCTTGTTTCGAGCTCGGGCACTGGTGACGAAGGTCAGCCAGTCGCGACTGGGACCGGCGCCGGCGGCCTTCGACGTGAACACCTCGACCACGTCGCCGTTGTCGAGGTTGGACTCCAGCGGCACCAGCCGCCCATTGACACGCGCACCGATGGTGCGGTGCCCGACGTCGGTGTGCACGGCGTAGGCGAAGTCGACCGGAGTCGCCGAGGCGGGCAAGGCGACGACGTCGCCCTTCGGCGTGAACACGAAGACCTCGTTCGACTCCATCTCGAAGCGCAGCGACTCGAGGAACTCGCCGGGGTCCTCGGTCTCCTTCTGCCAGTCGAGCAGCTGCCGCAGCCAGGCCATGTCGTTGGCCCCGGCGGACTCCCCCGTGCCCGAGGACTTGGCGGCGCCGTTGGAGGATTCCTTGTACTTCCAGTGCGCGGCGATACCGTACTCGGCGCGACGGTGCATCGCATGGGTACGGATCTGCAGTTCGACAGGTTTGCCACCGGGCCCGATGACCGTCGTGTGCAACGACTGGTACATGTTGAACTTCGGCATCGCGATGAAGTCCTTGAACCGCCCCGGAACCGGATTCCAGCGAGCATGGACGATGCCCAGCACGGCATAGCAGTCGCGGACGGTCTCGACCAGGACCCGGATACCGACGAGGTCGTAGATGTCGGCGAAGTCGCGACCGCGCACGATCATCTTCTGGTAGATCGAGTAGTAGTGCTTGGGCCGGCCGTAGACGTTCGCCTTCAGCTTCGCTGCCCGCAGGTCGGCCTGGACGTGCTCGATCACCGAGGCCAGATAGTCGTCACGCGACGGCGCGCGTTCGGCGACGAGCCGGACGATCTCGTCGTACACCTTCGGGTGCAACGTGGCGAACGAGAGATCCTCGAGCTCCCACTTGATGGTGTTCATGCCCAGCCGGTGCGCCAGGGGCGCGTAGATCTCGAGCGTCTCGTGCGCCTTACGGCGTGCGGACTCCTTGGGCACGTAGCGCCACGTGCGCGCGTTGTGCAACCGGTCGGCCAACTTGATGACCAGGACCCGGATGTCCTTGGCCATGGCGATGACCATCTTGCGCACGGTCTCGGCCTGCGCCGCCTGGCCGTACTTGACCTTGTCCAGCTTGGTGACGCCGTCGACGAGCATCGCGATCTCGTCGCCGAACTCTGCCCGCAGCTGGGACAGGCTGTAGTCGGTGTCCTCCACCGTGTCGTGCAGCAGAGCGGCGGCCAGCGTGGGCGGGGTCATACCCAACTCGGCCAGAATCGTGGTGACCGCGAGCGGATGGGTGATGTAGGGGTCACCGCTCTTGCGCTTCTGGCCGCTGTGCGCACGCGCGGCCACGCGGTAAGCCTTCTCGATGACCTCGAGATCGGCTTTCGGGTGGTTGGCCTTGATGACGCGGAACAGCGGCTCGAGCGCGGGATCAGTCTGCTGACGTTGCGAGGTCAGCCGCGCCAATCGCGCTCGCACCCGAACCGGTGCCAGCGCGCCGCTCGAAACGTTCTGCTCGGCCACTCAGCCCCTTTCGTCTCTACGAAGGAGACAACACAGTCTAAGCCTCGTATGTTTCCGGCGGTAAGCCATACCGGCCGACACGCTGGGCGAGCCGGCCGCGACTGGGGCGCTACACCGACAACAACGACGTCACCGGCACGTCCCGTAGCCGTTCCCGCCCGTTCAGGAAGCCCAGCTCCATCAGAACGGCGACGCCCAGCACGTCGGCACCGGATGCCCGCACGAGATCGACCGTCGCCCGCACCGTGCCTCCGGTGGCCAACACGTCGTCGACGATCAGAACCCGCTCGCCGCCGGCGAAGGCGTCGCGGTGCACCTCGACCGTCGCACGGCCGTACTCGAGCTCATAGCTCATCGACGACGTCGCCGCGGGGAGCTTGCCCTCTTTCCGGACCGGCACGAAACCGGTACTCAGTGCATGGGCAACCGGCGCGCCTATGATGAACCCGCGCGCCTCGATCCCGATCACGAGGTCGGCTGAGACCGACTCGTCGCTGTCGCTGCGGCCGCACCGCGCGAGCAGGTCGGTGACCATCTGGAACGCCTGCGGGTCACGCAACAGAGGGGTGATGTCCTTGAACATCACCCCGGGCTCGGGCCAATCCGGGACGTCGCGAACGTGGGACAGCAACAACTCGCGTTCGGCGTCGTTGATCGGTTCGGCCCTCGTGGTGAATGCGGGGTCAGTCACGTAGCGCAGGATATCGCCCCGCGCCGTTCGGCAGGCTGGATCAGCGGGCGTCGTCTCCGTTGGTCCGGTCTTCGCTGGCCGACGGCTCAGGCGTGCCGGTGTCGCCGGACGATTCGTCCGAGGACTGGGCCCCTGGCGACAAGACGTTGACGATCGCACGCCGGACGTAACGGTTGTGGACCCCCGGGGCTACCTCGAGCACGACCTCGTCGTCCTCGACAGCCACCACCGTGGCCAACAAACCCGCGCTGGTCATGACTCGGGCACCCGGGCTCACCGTGCGTTGGAGCTCGGCCATGGCCCGGCGCTGCTTCTGCTGCGGCCGAATGAGCAGAAAATAGAAAACAGCGATCAACAGGATCGGGAGCAGCAACGATGCAGCATCCATGAGGACAGAAGATTCCTTCCCACGCGCCCGGAGGTGAGCGCACCACGAGTTGGGGGCGGTGACCAGCACCGGACACCGTGTGCCGAGTGTACCCGCCGGTGAAGCTCAGCCTACGAGCCCTCGGCCGCGCTGAACAGGTCGGGTTCGGCCCGTCCTCGACCGAAGGCCGGTGCCGACGGCGCCGTCAGACCCAGGTGCTCCCATGCGGCCGGGGTGGACACCCGGCCACGCGGGGTACGGGCGAGCAGCCCGGCGCGCACGAGAAACGGCTCGGCGACCTCCTCGACGGTCTCGCGTTCTTCGCCGACAGCCACGGCCAGGGTGCCCAGGCCCACCGGCCCGCCGCCGAAGTTGCGGCACAACGCCGTCAACACCGCTCGGTCGAGACGGTCGAGGCCCAACTCGTCCACCGCGAACACCTCGAGCGCGGACCGGGCGATGGCACCGGTGACCACCCCGTCGGCGCGCACCTCGGCGAAGTCGCGCACCCGCCGGAGCAGCCGGTTGGCGATCCGCGGGGTGCCCCGCGAGCGCCCAGCGATCTCACGCGAGCCGTCGGCACGCAGATCGACCGAAAGCAGCCCGGCCGAACGCGTGAGGACCTGCTCGAGCTCAGCCGGATCGTACAACTCGAGGTGACCGGTGAACCCGAATCGGTCACGCAACGGGCCAGGCAGCAGCCCGGTCCTGGTCGTGGCCCCGACCAGGGTGAACGGCGGCAGGGACAGCGGGATGGCGGTGGCGCCGGGCCCTTTACCCACCACCACGTCGACACGGAAGTCCTCCATCGCCGTGTAGAGCATCTCTTCAGCCGGGCGGGCCATCCGATGGATCTCGTCGAAGAACAGCACGTCGCCCTCGGAGACCGACGACAGGATGGCGGCGAGGTCGCCGGCGTGCTGAATGGCCGGCCCGCTGGTGATGCGCAAGGCCACGCCCATCTCGGCCGCCACGATCATCGCCAGGGTCGTCTTGCCGAGTCCGGGCGGGCCGGACAGCAGGATGTGGTCGGCGCTCCGCCCGCGTGCCTTGGCCGCGTCGAGCACCAGAGACAGCTGCTCCCGCAACCGTTCCTGACCGACGAACTCGGCCAGCGTCTTCGGTCGCAACGCCGCCTCGACGGTGTACTCATCGGCTTGCGCTTCGCCGCCGACCAGGCGGCTGACGGGTTCGTCCCCGGCCCAGGGCTCCGGCTCGCTCATCACTTCGCCAGGGTACGTAGCGCGGCTTTCAACATGGCCGCGACATCCGGGTCGGTTCCATTGACGTCGGCCGCCACGCTCTCGATCGCCCGATCAGCGTCGCGGGCCGGCCACCCCAGTCCGAGCAGCGCCTCGTGGACCTGCGCCTGCCAGCCGGCAGCAGGCGCCGTCGCGCCACCCGGCAACGCCACAGCGGCCGAGGTGCCGGACACCGCGCCGAGCTTGTCCTTCAGCTCGATGACGATGCGTTGTGCGCCCTTTTTGCCGATACCCGGCACCTTCGTCAGCGCCGCGAGATCCTCGGTCGCCACCGCGCGACGTAGCTCGTCCGGCGGATGTACCGACAGCATCGCCTGCGCCAGCCGCGGCCCGACGCCGCTGGCGGTCTGCAGCAGCTCGAAGACCGTCCGCTCGTCGTCGTCAGCGAAGCCGTACAACGTCAGCGAATCCTCACGCACGACGAGGCTCGCCGCGAGCTGCACGGATTCGCCGAGGTGCAGCGCCGACGTCGTCGCGGGCGTGCAGTGCAACGCCAACCCGATGCCGCCCACGTCGAGCACGGCCTCGGTGGGACGCAGCGCGGCGACCTGGCCACGCACGAACGTGATCATCGAAACCTCCCCGTGCCCGCCGCCGCAGCCGCAGTCCGAAGCCGCTGCTCGGCAGCGCCACGCCACACCTGGCAGATGGCCAGCGCCAACGCGTCGCTCGCATCGGCCGGGCGCGGGCGCGCATTCAACCGCAGCAGCCGCGTCACCATGGCCGCCACCTGCGCCTTGTCAGCTGAGCCATGACCGCTCACCGCTGCCTTGACCTCGCTGGGGGTGTGCGTCACCACAGGCGTGCGCCACCGAGCCGCCACGAGTGCCGCGACGCCGCTGGCCTGCGCCGTGCCCATGACCGTGCGGACATTGTGCTGGCTGAACACGCGCTCGACGGCCACGGTGTCGGGCCGGTACTCCTGGATCCAGGAGTCCACCGCCGACTCGATGCTCAGCAGCCGCTCCCCCAGTTCGGCCTCGGACGACGTGCGGATCACCTCGACGGCGACCAGGTTCAACGGGCGCCCGGGAGCACCATCGACCACGCCGAGGCCACACCGGGTGAGCCCCGGGTCCACCCCCAGTACCCGCATGTACGACCCTTCGTGAGCGAACACCAGTTCGGGCCTGAGCCTACCGGCCGGCGACGAGTTGCCCGTCCACCGACGCGCCGGTCCGGCGCTAAAGTGCCCCTGTGAGCGAAACACCTGCCGGCGGGCAGCCGCACGAAGCCCGGCAGCCCAGTGCCGAAGACCTACGCGCCTACTTCGAACAACTGCGACCGATGCCGGCCGAGCACGTGCTGACCGAGACGTTCTCCAGCCTTCTGATGGCAGCGCAGGCCAAGCTCGGCCGTAACGACGCCCGGCTGCTGATCGACACCGCCGGGCAAGCCTTCGCCCACGTCCGGCAGTACCTGAGCGACGCCGCGGCCAACCAGATCGAACAAGCACTCAACCAAGTGCGGATGGCCCAGGTACAAGCCGAACAGGCCGCCGCCACCAGCGGACGAACCGAGGAGAACGACCTTCCGCACAAGCCGGCGGCACCAGCAGGCCCGGCAGCGTCGTCAGGCCCGGCAGCGTCGTCGGGCCCGGCTGCCACGTCGGGACAGTCTCAGACGTCCAAGCTCTGGATCCCGGGCCGCTGACGCGCCGGCAGCTCAGCCGACTGCCTCCATGCCAGTCTGGTCGGCCTCGACCTCGCCTCCGCTTCCGGCACACCTCGCCCGCTCGGCGTACCTCCAGCTGCAGCTCAGCCGACTGCCTCCATGCCAGTCTGGTCGGCCTCGACCTCGCCTCCGCTTCCGGCACACCTCGCCCGCTCGGCGTACCTCCAGCTGCAGCTCAGCCGACTGCCTCCATGACATCGTCGGACACGTCGAAGTTCGCAAACACGTTCTGCACGTCGTCGCTGTCCTCGAGGGCCTCGATGAGACGGAACACCTTGCGCGCGCCGTCCTCGTCCAGCGGCACGGTCACCGACGGGATGAACGACGTCTCGGCAGACTCGTAGTCGAGGCCGGCGGCCTGCACGGCCTGGCGAACGGCCACCAAGTCGGCCGCTTCGGCGCGTACCTCGAACGCCTCACCGACGTCCTCCACCTCGTCCGCGCCGGCGTCGAGCACGGCCTCGAGAAGTTCGTCCTCGGTGAGCGGGTCACGTCCGTCCTGCTCACGCGGCACCACGACCACGCCCTTGCGGTCGAACAGGTACGACACCGACCCAGGATCGGCCATCGACCCGCCGTTACGGGTCATGGCGGTGCGGACCTCCGACGCGGCGCGGTTGCGGTTGTCGGTCAAGCATTCGATGAGCACCGCCACGCCGTTCGGGCCGTAGCCCTCGTACATGATGGTCTGGTACTCAGAGGCGCCGCCTTCGGCGCCGGAGCCACGCTTGACCGCTCGCTCGATGTTGTCGTTGGGGACCGACGCCTTCTTCGCCTTCTGGATGGCGTCGTACAAGGTCGGGTTACCGGCCGGGTCGCCGCCGCCGGTACGGGCGGCCACCTCGACGTTCTTGATGAGCTTCGCGAAGAGCTTGCCCCGCTTGGCGTCCACCAGAGCCTTCTTGTGTTTCGTGGTCGCCCACTTGGAATGCCCGGCCATGGGGCTAGACCTCCTTCACGATGTCGAGGAAGAGTGCATGCACGCGCGTGTCGGCGGTCAACTCCGGATGAAACGACGTCGCCAGCAACGATCCGTGGCGGACCGCGACGATCCTACCGGCGTCGGCAGCATCACCCCTCGACGACGAGCCGGTGTCCCCCGCGGGAACCCGAGCGAGCACCTCCACGTCCGTACCGACCTTTTCCACCCACGGCGCACGGATGAACACGGCGTGAAATGGTTCGGCAGGCGAACCGAGTGCGGGAAAGTCGAGGTCGGCTTCGAACGAGTCGACCTGACGGCCGAAGGCGTTGCGCCGCACCACGATGTCCATACCGCCGACCGTCTCTTGCCCGGCCACGCCGCCTTCGAGGTGATCAGCGAGCATGATCATGCCGGCACAGGAGCCGAAGGCCGGCATGCCCGCCGCGATGCGCCGGCGTAACGGGTCGAGCAGGCCGAAGGACCGCGCGAGGCGCCACATCGTGGTGGATTCTCCGCCGGGCACGACCAGCGCGTCGACGCGCCCCAGGTCGTCCGGGGTACGCACGGCAGCGGTGTACGCACCCAGATCGCCGAGCATGCGCCGGTGTTCGCGGACATCGCCCTGCAGGGCGAGCACTCCCACGGTGGGTCGGGGCACAGGTCGCCAAGCCTCTCATGAGGGGATACGGGATGGGACTGCCCATTCTATGGCCTCGTAACCGTGCGAAAGAATGCGTACCGATCACCGCCCCACACGAACAGGAGCCACTCGGTGCGTGTCGCCGTCTTCACCGGCTCGTCCTTCGGCGAGTCCGACAAGTACGCCCAGGCAGCAGCAGGCCTCGCTCGGCACTTGGTCGCCAACGCCGTCGGCATCGTCTACGGCGGCGCCCACGTCGGCTTGATGGGCATCGTGGCGGACACGGCGCTGGAGGCCGGCGGCGAGGTCGTCGGCGTCATCCCCGGCACCCTGGTCGACGCGGAGATCGCGCATCGAGGCCTGAGCGAACTGCACGTCGTGACGACGATGCACGAGCGCAAGGCGCTGATGGCCGAACGTGCCGACGCCTTCGTCGCGCTGCCCGGAGGCGCGGGCACGCTCGAAGAGGTGTTCGAGGTGTGGACCTGGCAGCACCTCGGACTGCACCGCAAGCCGATCGTGATGGTGAACACCGCGGGTTACTGGACGCCGTTGGTGCGCGCTCTCGATCAGATGGTCGACGCCGGATTCCTCCACCGCGGCCAGCGGGACTCGCTGCGCCTGGTCGACGAGCCAGAACAGGTGCTGACCGCGATCCGGGACTGGCGTCCGCCCACCGGCACCCGGTGGGATGACGACTCCGGCAACCGGACCCGGGCACGAGCGTGACGCCGCCTCCAGCCGCCGTGCCGTGATCACCGGCGGTCCCGGCTCGGGCAAGTCGCACCCTGATCGGCTCACTGCGCGCCGCGGGGATCACCTGCGTCGACGAGGCTGGGCGAGCGATCATCCGCGATCAGACCGCGATCGGCGGGACACAACGACGCACCCCTGGCGGTCTCGCCCCGGCGCGTCGAAGGGGGCACCATCGTGAAGGCTGTGATCCAGGACGCGTACGGCTCGGCCGACCGGGACGTGGCTGGCCGGGTCGAGTCCGTGGGACCTGGCGTCGACCGCTGCCACTACTGCGACGTGCGCTGCGCGAGCGTGGGACGTTGGTGATCGTCGGCGGCGAAAGCGGTGGGCGGTGGTTCGGTGGCCTGGACCGACGGGACGTGGAGACGCTCAACCGGCACATCGAGGCCGGCGCCGTGCGCCCGGTCGTCCACCGTACCTTCCCGCTGGACAACACCGCCGACGCGGTGCGACACGTGCAGCACGGACACCCACAGGGCAAGGTCGTGGTCACCGTCGAGCCGTGCGGAGATTCAATCGATCGTGCGGGTCACGCCGTCCCAACCGTGCTCGATCAACTCCGTCGCGAGCGAGACCAGGAGGGGCGGGTAGATCGTCGTCGTGGTGGTGGCCAGCTCGCCCAGATCCCACCAGGCGATGTCAGCCACGGCCGCCCGCTCGACGGCCGTCCAACCGTCGGTGCGAACTGGCGTCGCACCGTCCACGCGGGCGTAGAACAGCGCCTCGTGCTGCCGGCACGGGCGCCCGAAGTACGTGAACTCCGCGTCGCGGACGGCGACCGGGCCGACGAGTTCGTCGGCCGGCACGACGAGCCCGCTCTCCTCGAACAGCTCGCGTGCCGCGGCCGCACGTTCGGACTCCCCCGGTTCGAGCCCGCCGCCCGGTGTGAACCAGCGAGCTCGCTCGGGATCGTCGGTTCCTGCGCCCACCAGCAACACTCGGCGAGCGGCGTCCACGGCGATCACGCGGGCGGCGTCGCGTTCCCAGACGCCGTCGTCCGCCAGGTGCCACTCGGCGAAGACCTCGTCCAGGTCGACGGCGTCCACGCCCGATGGGGCCGGTTCGTTCACGGCCACCAGCGTAACCGCGCGCGTAGTCGCTAGTTCGCGGGCGACTCGGGCAAGTAAGGAGCGCCCTCGGGTGGCGTGCATTCTCCGAACAAGCCGATGCTCCGCTGACAGCCCACGTCGATCCGTTCGTACATGCCGTAGACCTCGAGGACGACGTAGCTGCCGGCCGTCAGGGACTCGTCGACCGTCAGCTGCACCCGGGTCGCGTCGCCGTCGCCGGGCACCGGGAGCTCGCACGCCTCCTGCCCGTCGGCCGCCGCACTCGTGGGGGGCTGCTTCCAGGACACGAAGATGGTCTGGTCCGACCGCTGCGGATCGAAGCCGATCTCGCCGACGCCGAGGATCAGTTCGTCGCAACTGTCGGTCGGTTCGAGGAGTTCACCGCGCAACAGCGTCGCGGCCTGCTCCACCGTGGCGTGCTGCGGCGGCAGCGGATAGATCTCGTAAGCCGCCGGCAAGCAATCCTGATAGTACGAGACGACGCCTGACTCACCGTCCCCGTCGCTGATGCGAGGCGTCAGATGGCACCTCACCTCAGACCAGGCGCGAACCGGCGGGCCCAGCGGCGCGAGGTTCTCGC
>JAJYTA010000296.1 GCA_021793295.1 Actinomycetes bacterium | reverse complement strand
ATGGTGGTGGCGGTGCTGGAGCACCTTCGGTGATCGTTGGCGCGTTCTGGTGGCTATGACCGCCATTGCGCGCCAACGATCACCGACGTGGGATCACTTCAGTGCGTCGCGCGCCCGGACGAACGCCGCCACCGCCTCTTGGAGATCCTCCCGGGTGTGCGCCCCCGACACCTGCGTACGAATCCGGGCCGCGCCGTGCGGCACCACCGGGTACGAGAAGCTGACGGCGTAGACGCCCTCGGCGAACAGCCGCTCGGACAGCCGGGCTGCCTCGGCGGCGTCGCCGACCATCACCGGGACGATCGGATGCTCGCCGGGCAGCACGTCGAAACCGGCCGCGGTCAGCTCGGACCGGAAGAACGCGGTGTTGTCACGCAGGCGCTGCCGCAGTTGCGCACCGTCGCCCAGCCGATCGAGGACGGCCAGCGCCGCGCTCACGATCGACGGCGCCACCGAGTTGGAGAACAGGTACGGACGCGACCGCTGGCGCAGGTACTCGACGATCTCGGCCCGCCCGGAGGTGTAGCCGCCGCTGGCCCCACCCAGCGCCTTGCCGAGCGTGCCGGTGACGATGTCGACACGGTCGGTCACGCCGAAGTGCTCGGGCGTCCCGCGGCCGTGTTCCCCGACGAATCCCACCGCATGCGAGTCGTCGACCATCACCATCGCGTCGTAGCGGTCGGCGAGATCGCAGATGCGGTCCAGCGGCGCGAGGTAGCCGTCCATCGAGAACACGCCGTCGGTGGCGATCAGCCGGAACCGCGCGTCACGGGCCTCGACCAGCCGGGCCTCGAGCTCGTCCATGTCCGCGTTGGCGTAGCGCAGCCGGCGCGCTTTGGACAACCGGACGCCGTCGATGATGCTCGCGTGGTTGAGCGCGTCGGAGATGATCGCGTCGTCCGGGCCGAGCAGCGTCTCGAACAGGCCCGCGTTGGCGTCGAAGCACGAGCCGTACAGGATCGTGTCGTCAGTGCCGAGGAATGTCGAGATCTTGCGCTCGAGTTCGGTGTGAATCGTCTGCGTGCCGCAGATGAACCGCACCGACGCCATGCCGAAGCCCCACTCGTCCAGGCCGCGTTTCGCGGCTGCGATGAGCTCCGGGTCGTCGGCGAGGCCGAGGTAGTTGTTGGCGCACATGTTCAGCACGCTGCGCCCGTCCTCGAGCTCGACCCGGGCGCCTTGCGGTGTGGAGATGACGTGTTCGGGCTTGTAGAGCCCGGCTTCGCGGATCTCGCTCAGGTTCTCGCGCAGGTGTGCGCGCATGGTCGTGTACACGGGTGTCTCCCTAACGACTCGCCCACTCGATGATGACCTTGCCGCTGTGTCCGCCCGCGGCCGCCTCGAACGCCGCGACGTGCTCGGCGCTCGAGAACCGGTGGGTGACCACGCGTGAGATGTCCACGCCCGCGGCCACAAGGACCGACGCCTGATACCAGGTCTCGAACATCTCGCGGCCGTAGATGCCGGTCAGCGTGAGCATCCGCAGCACGATGCTCGACCAGTCGAGCGTCGTCGGCTGGGACGGCAGGCCGAGCATCGCGATCCGGCCACCGTTGGCCATGGCGTCGATCATGGAATGCAAGGCCTTGGGATCACCCGACATCTCCATGCCGACGTCGAAGCCTTCGGCCATGCCGAGTTGGTCGCGTACGTCGGCGAGTGCGGTGGTGGTGACGTCGACGGTGGTGCCTGCGTCCAGCGACCGGGCCAACTCGAGCCGATACGGATTGACGTCGGTGAGCACGACGTTGCGGGCGCCGGCGTTCTTTGCGACCAGCCCCGCCATGATGCCGATCGGCCCGGCCCCGGTCACCAGGACGTCCTCGCCGTGGACCGGGAACTTCAACGCGGTGTGTACGGCGTTGCCGAAGGGGTCGAAGATGGCAGCGGCGTCGAGGTCGATGTCGTCGGGATGACGCCACAGGTTGCCCGTCGGCATCGCGATGTACTCCGCGAACGCGCCGTCGCGATGGATGCCGATGCCTTCGGTGCTGGGACACAGGTGCCGAGCGCCCGCGCGGCAGTGCCGGCACCGCTCGCACACGATGTGCCCCTCGCCGCTGACGATGTCACCCACCTGGACCGCACGCGTGCCGGGCGCGACCTCGACCACTTCGCCGACGAACTCGTGGCCGACGATCAACGGCGGCGTGATGTTGTCCTGCGCCCACGCGTCCCAATTGACGATGTGCAGGTCGCTGCCGCAGATGCCGGTCCGCAGCACCCGCACGAGCGCCTCGTTGGGTCCGACCTTCGGCATCGGCACCTCGGCGAGTTCCACGCCGGGCTTCGCCTCGACTTTGACCAGTGCTTTCACCGAACGTTTCCCCTCGTTCTGCGGCGGCGGTCGTGAGCGTATCTCACCGAAACGTCCACGCCGACGGTGGCGGCTCGCTGGTCTGCATGGTCGATCGCGTGTCACAACCGAGCTGCTGCCGAGACTTACCCAGGTATGACGGCGTCGACGGGGGGTCGTGATCGCGCGATCCGGTCCAGCGCCGACGGCCTGCACACGCTGGCGACGTCGGCGCCGGGCGAGATCGACGACGTCGACGCGACCCTTCGGGCCGCCATGGCCGAGATCATCACGATCAGTACCAGCGCACTACCTCGCGGGACCGCCAATTCCCTCGAAACGGCGCTGAACGACGTCACGAGTGACATGCTCGGCACGCTCGATGACCTGAAGCACGAGGTCGTCGACGCCATCGAGACCCACAGCGACGAGCTCGAGGAGCTGCTCCGCCCGGACGCCGACACGTCCGGCACCCGCCCGGATCAAGACGAGCAACCACCTCCGCTGCCGCCGCTGGGCGACATCACGCACCCCAGGGGAAGCCACGAGTGGGCCGCGGAAGTCGTCCGGCGCTATCCGCGGCTCACCGTGGACGAAGTCCTCGCGATCCACTACTACACGACCGTGCAGGGCGTGGAGAAGATGAACGGACACCTCCGCGACCCCGACAGCACCCCGGAAGCCGACCGCGAGGCCATCGAGAAGCGCATCGCAGCCGCCGCGTCGGGGCTCGCCAAACTTCCCAAGTACGACGGGATTGCCTTCCGAGGCACCAACCTGCCTGATCATGTGCTGGGGAACTGGCGACGAGGCGCGAGGGTCAGAGATC
>JAJYTA010000092.1 GCA_021793295.1 Actinomycetes bacterium | reverse complement strand
CCACGGCCCCGACGTCACCGACGACGCCCTCAAGGCTCGGCTCACCTGGCGCAAAGACCCCGCCGGGCGAACGAACAGTGCCAATCGCTGGGCTCTGAACGACGACGGCACCGTCAGCACCAACCACAGTGTGGGCGATCAGGTCAGCAAGTTCATCACCATGGAGGCCATGGCCAAACCCCTGCGGGCAATCCTGGCCGCCACCGGCGACACGATGGAAGGACTCGACACCTACCTCACGAACCACGCTGTCGGCCGGAATGCACGCATCTTCGTCCCCGCTGACGAGTGCGGCCTCAAGCCCGGAGAAACGACGGCCTATCGTGGCGCCGGAACCCAAACTGATGCCATGGCCCGAGACTGGGTCCAGGCTCGTGATTTCGCGATGATCTCCGGCGCCGACCCGATGCCCATCGTGCGTACTGATCCCGTAGTCGATGGCCCCGATCCTGGAGCAGCCGTGATCTTTCGTAAATCAGGCGACCATTGGATCATGACTACGTGCTATCCAGCGCCCGACCAGCCCGCCGACTTCACTAGCTTGCGAGGAGCCGCATCGTGACACCCAGAACGGAAACCTTTCGGCTGTGGGTGGGCAACTGGTTCGACGATCGAGGCGACCCTGAGACCTACGTTGAAGGCTGCGACACTGCGCCGGAATGGCTCGCAGAAGACACCGACGGGTTTCGAGCCTTCCGCGACGAACTCGCCGCCCACATCCGCGATTCCTCTCACAAACCGCTACGCGGCAACGAGCCCCAATGGGTCAACGACGAGTGGTTGCGCAACCTCTACTACGACCTCTTCGGGCCCGAACCACCCCCTGAGGACCCCTACCCCGTGCCCGCTGAAGACTGGAGCCAGCGACGCTGGACCCCCTACATGCTCTACGGCGTCGGTCGCAGCGAAGAACTGCTCAGCGATTCGGCTCGCGCGTGGCTCGCCGCCCGCGGTCTCACCATCAACGACGTCAACAAAGGCAGCCACCGCCGGGCAGAACCCGACGACTACCAGGAGCGTCTCGAACGTCTCACCCGCGAGGGCGCCCGCCCGTCCCATCCCGACGAGCCGTGGCACGCCGAACTCGCCTGACCCGCTGTCGACATCCGAACGACCTCACCGATAGCCGGTCGTATCGGCCGGACCGCCGACGTCCTGCACCTCCACGATGTAGCGCCAGGCATCGGGGCGGCTACCGTCCACGTCGGTGAATCCGTACTCCTGCGCCAGCCCGCCACTGGACACCGAGGCACCGTTCCAGCGCGCCACGTCCGGATCGGCGGCCAAGGCGACCACGGCCCGCCCGACGAAGCGCGGCGTCTCGGAGATACCGAAGTGCGGCTCCGTGGTCAGCGCGTCGCGCCAGTTCGACTCCTCGACGCCGTAATGCTCCAGCATCATCTCCGAGCGCAGCCACCCGGGCGTCAAGGCAAGCGCCGTCGCGCCCCGCGGCCCGAGCTCGTGCCCCAGCCCGAACGCCATCCGCAGCACCGATGCTTTGACCAGGTCGTAGAAGAACGACACCCGGTAGTTGTCGCGGTTGTAGTCCGCCGTTCCGTCGGTCATCTCCACGACCAATCCGCCCGGCTTCTGCAGCAGCAGCGGCATCGCATAGTGACTGGTGATCGCATGTGTCTCCACCCCCAGGCGAAGCAGGCGCAGCCCGTTGTCGAGATCGTGCTCCCACAGCGGCGCGTCCCACGCGAACAGGTTCTCTCCGCCCCAGATGTCGTTGACGAGCACATTCAGCTGTCCCTGCTCGGCGTCGATGCGCTCGACCAGCGCCTGCACCTCGGCAGCCACCAGGTGGTCGGTGGGGACGGCGATCCCTGTCCCACCGGCGGCGGTGACCAGTTCGGCGGTCTCTTCGATCGTTTCGGGCCGGTCGTACTCCGAACGGCGTTGCCGAGTAGTGCGACCGGTCACATACACCGTCGCCCCGGCGGCGCCGAGCTCCACGGCGATCCCCCGTCCGGCTCCGCGTGTCGCGCCGGCGACCAGAGCCACGGTCCCGTCGAGTCGTGTCGTCATCCATGCCTCCTGCTCATCGCGCACGTCGTTGGCGTGCCGCTGCTCCGAGCATGAACCAGAACACCTGACATCTGCTGTCAGGAACTCGGCATGGAATCCATGGAATGTGGAGTTCCCGCTCCTCTGCGCGCACGACATCGAAAACCCTCACTGCGAAGGACCAGGCTGAACGATTGACCCCGTTAGGGTCGACGCGGCACCAGCCCGGACGACCTAGGGACACGATGAACGTCAACCGCTCGACCACCCGCCGCACCCTGACGTCGATGCTGGCCACAGGTGTTGCCGCACCGCTGTTCATCGGGCCGGCCTTCGCCGCAGCCGACGACCCGCGGGGCATCGCGGAGCAGGTCGACGCCCCCGTTCCGACGCTGGATTGGCGCTCGTGCGGCGACGGTCTCGAAGCGTTCGAGTGTGCGACGGCTGAGGTCCCGACCGACTACGACGAGCCTGAGGGGGCGACCACCACCATCGCTCTCACCAGGCTTCCGGCCACCGACCCGGAGGCGCGCATCGGTTCGCTGTTCACCAACCCCGGTGGTCCGGGTGGATCGGGCGTCGACTTCGTCCACACCGCCGGCTTGACGGCCTACGCCGACGACGTGCGCGCGCGTTTCGACATCATCGGGTTCGACCCGCGCACGGTATCTCGGTCCGACCCGGCCACCTGCTTCGACTCGCTGGAAGAAGAGCAGGCAGAGCTTGCCAAGCAGCCGGCGTTTCCCGTGAGCACGGCCGAGGAGTACGAGTTCCTCGGACTCAACGCCCGGCTGGCGGCCAAGTGCCGCATGACCTCCGGCGACCGGTTCGCCCACGCGTCGACGGCCAATGTCGCGCGCGACATGGACCTGTTGCGCCAAGCGGTGGGCGACGAGGAGCTGACCTATGTGGGCTACTCCTACGGCACCGCGCTCGGTGCCACGTATGCCCGACTCTTCCCTGATCGGGTCCGTGCCCTCGCGCTGGACGGCGCGTTCCCACCATCGAAGTACACCGGGCAGCCCGGAGCCGAGGACGTGTCGGTGGGCGTGCGCATCGACCAGGGTGAAGGCGCCACCGAGACGTTCGGCGAGTTCCTGCGCACCTGCGCCGATGCCGGTCCGCAGCATTGTGCGCTGGCAGCGCTCGGCGACCCGGCAACGGTGGTGGACGACACGTTCGAGCAGCTGAAGACCGAGCCGGTCACCATCGCCCTGCCCGACGGCACCGAGGTCGTCATCGACTACCCGACCGCCGTGGCCTTGTCCTTCAGCAGCCTTTATCACCCCGGCGACTGGACGGGCCTGGCGCAGTTGCTGGCCCAGGTGGCGACCGCGGAGCAGACACTGTCCGGGGCCGGCGCGGAACTGGCCGAACGGTTCGCCGGCGACGTGACCGAATCCCGGCGCGGTCGCAACGACTACCCCTCGACCGGCGGTGCGTTGGCTCCGATGTGCGCGGACGGAGGGACCACCGGTCGCCCGTTCAGCTACCCGGAGATGGTGGACGAGGCCGCTGAAGGCATGCCCCACTTCGGCCGTTACCGCGCCTGGATCGGAGTGACGTGTGAGTTCCTGCGTATCACCGACGACGACGCCTACACCGGGCCGTGGGATCAAGACACCGACGAGCCGGTGCTCGTCATCGGGACTCGGTTCGATCCGGCTACGCCGTACTTCAACACCGAACCCTTCGCCGAGCGGTTCGAGAACTCGCGGGTCCTCACCATCGAGGGCTACGGACACACCAGCCTCGCCAAGAGCAGCTGTGCCGACGCAGCCATCAGCGATTACCTGATCGACCTCGAGGTGCCGGAGGAGGGGGCGACCTGCGATCAAGACGTCGAGCCGTTCGAGACGTCCACGGCCGGCGACGAGCACGCCGTCACACCGCCGTTCCTCCTCCCTCCCCTGCTCGCCAAATGATCATGTTCACTTGGCGATTGCCTGCTCCACCACCCGTACACGCCTGGTGTTGCAGGCAATCGCCTCGTGGTGCGAGCACAGACCCGCCGAGCGACCTCGTCGTCAACGGTCGGAGCTGACGGCGCCGACGGTCTCGCTGATCGCCATCCGCGCCTGATTCGACTGATCCACGTCTACTTGCTCGGTGTCCACTCTTCGCCGAGGCCCCAGGACTCCACCGTGTGCTCGGCGTTGTCCTGGCCGCCGAGGAACACGCCGGCTCCATGATCGACTTTGTCGTCGAACGGGGTCCCGTCGCCGGTGTTGTTGGCGTCTGTCCACTCGGCAAAGGCACGCATCGCCTCTTCACTCTTGGCGATGTCCTCCACCGGGAGTAGGTTCCCGTTCTCGTCAGTGATCTCGTCCGGCAGTTCGGTGTGTGGGTAGTCGGCGTCCAGCAATGCCTCGGCGACCATGTAATGCATCGTCAAAGCCATCTGGTGATCTTCGGCTTCGACCTGATCGACCCGCGTCTCGCCGCCTTCGGTGTAACTCGACAGACCCTTCCCGACGACGTACGTGAACGCCTTCCAGCCGAGCTTTGGAGCAATCGTCTGTGGCGTGGGAACTTTCCCCAGACCGAACGTCAGGACCTGGGCGATACCCTCGCGAATCGCCTTGTCACGTTCGTCCATGTCGCCACGAACGTCGAGCATCGCGGTGTTCTGCAAACCCGCGAGGTTACCGAAGGCCGTCATCATTTTCTCGAACTGACGCGGGTCCGGCTCGCCATCCTCCTGCGCTCGCTGGTCGCCACCGGCCGCCTGAGACGGCAACAACTCGAACATCTCACCCATGGCTTCATCGAACGGCGCCATCAGCTCGTCGGTGTCAGCGAAACCGTGGAGGAATCGATAGGTGTCCTCCGGCGACAGGTAAAAGGCCGGGTCCACGTTGTAAAGGCCGTCGAAGTTGTCCGGCGCAGACATCGAAGAGTCGCGGAACTTCGCATCGTCCATGCTGGCGCCGGTCAAGATCTCTTGCCGATACGACGCTGCCAGCTCACCCATGTGCTGCTTGATGCCCCAAGGGACCTCCGGATGCTCCCCGGCGGCGAGCATGAAACTGAACGCGAACTGGGCGGCTTCGTCGCTGTGGTCGCGCCAATACTCGTCGTTGACGCCGGCGCCGGAGTTGATGGCCCGTCCGAACGCATCCGCGACATCGTCGTTACCGACCGACCCGCAATAGCCGAACACGGAATCGACGACGTCACTCATGTCGCCGGGCATCCCGTTGATGACGTTGCGCGAGGCTTCCGGGTGGTTGCCCAAGGCTCCGAACGCGAGCGCGATCACGTCATCGGGAAGGCCGGCGTTCCCGGCAACATTGCCGCCGCCCCGGTAGTCGAAGTTGTTGTTCTCGCCGAACTGATCGAGACCGTTCGCGGTCACGGCATTCTCGACGAACTCTTGATCGAAGTTCCCGCTCTGCATCAGCGCCAGCCGACCCCACGCCACCGGCGTGACCAGGTTGCCGTCGTGAGTCGGCGCGGTAGTGAATTCCTCGACGAACTCGGTGAACTCTGCGCTCGGGTCGGTGTCCATGGTGGCGGCACCCAACCCTCGGCTGAAGGCCTGGATGTCCTCCTGCATCGTCTCGCTCCCTGTTTCGTACATCAGGGAGATCAACTGTTCGGCCTGTTGCACGCCAAGGCGCCCGAAAAACTCCGACATGATATCCGGATCACTGGTGTCCAGTTCCCCAGCCACATCGTGGATGATCTCGGCCAGCTCGGCGTCGGTGTATCCGTGATTGTTGATCCGGTCGGCGAGATCGCGTGCCTCGCTGAGTTCGTCTTCCGTTGGCAACGTCACGGGCTCGAACACCGAGGCCGACAACTCGTCGGGTTGGCCGCCGTGCGCCACCTTCGCCAAGCTCAAGCGACGCCTGAGCATCGGAAGCTCGTCTTCGACCCAGTCGAAGATCGTCAAGAGCTCTTTGGCGTCACTCGTGTCGACGCCATCGGCTTCCATCCCTGACTTGATCCCCGAGACCTCGTCGTGTGAGTCTTCGGATCGGCGTTCGAGCGTCGAGATCATCTCCTCGAACGACTCCACATAGATGCTGGAGTAGTTGCTCGCGCCCCCGTCGTCCTCGGTTGGCCCCATGTGTCGCCCCTGTCCCCTGTGTACGTAGCGTTCGCCCTACTCCGTGGAGTCGCCCGATTCGCCGACCTCGCTCATTCGCGCCTCGATCGCGTCGATCATGCCGTCGACCAGCCCCGGAATTCGGCGATGACGGCCCGCGACCTCCTCGGCCCAGGGAGTGGCTGCTGCTGAACCTGTCCACGTGTCACCTTCGTCCATGCGATTCTTGGCGTCCTTCAACGCCTCCTCGATGGAGTCCCGATTGTTCGTGACGCGGTCTTTGAGGTCCTTCAGCCGCTCATATTCCGGATTGGTGGACTCATCGTCACCGCACATGGCTCTCCGTTCGCACTCCAGTGCCCGACGCAAGTAGGTGTGCAAAACCTACCGCATGACTTGAAGAATGGCTTCCTGGGCGCCGTTTGATCATTACGGGTGCGGCAACAGGCCGGACTGTCCGTTACAGTGACCGCTGATCACGTGAACAAGGCGGCCGCGGATCCGCGGCACGGAGGTGGAGAAGTATGCGGGCGCGTCCGCAGGCCCTCGTCGTTGTTTTCCTCGCCGTCGGCCTGAGTGCCTGCCAGAGTGGTCCTGACCTGGACGAGATCGCCCCGCAGTTCGAGCAGGACGCGACCACGATCTTCGATTATCTTGTCGATCAATACAGCGCTGACCCGGAAGCTGCCGAGATCGTCGACGACGGTAGCGAGGACGTCCCGTGCGACGAAGGCGCGCGCCGCAAGTTCGAAGCGACGTTCCCCATGATGGACGGCGAGCCCGACAGCAACCTGGACCTCTTCGCCAGCGGCGTGTTCGCCAGCTTCAACGTCAACGATCCCGACTACTACACGGTCTCCGAAGTCGGTGAGCCGGACGACCTCGGCGGCGAACGCACCTTCCGCGCCACCAACGACGACGAAACCATTTCATTCGAGGTGCGCGCGGCCGGTGAGCCGGGCAGCGAAGTCGTCATCACCGGCCAGACGACGTGTGCAAACGTCTAGAAACGGGCTTACCGACGATCACCCCGCGGGCCGCTACCCGGATCCAAGACTCAGCTCTCGTGACGGGCGTCGTCAGAGGTCGGAGTTGACGGCGCCGACGGCCTCGCTGATCGCCATCCATGCCGTGAACGCCAACGCGCCACCCTCGAACCACACCAACCGGCGGTCCCACCGGCCCGAGCCGGCAGCCGCGCGCCGCACGAGCATCAGACCAGCACCGAGGTTGAGCGCACCCCAGGCCACGTTCACCGCCGGCGACGAGCGCCGCCCGGCCAGCGGCGTCAGGTGCTCGTGTCCCGCCACGCCGCTGGCCAGGTGCGGCACGCTGTTGGCGACCAGCGCTCCGGCGATGAACGATTTCCACTGCGCGGACAACGGCATGGCCGAACGATTCAGCAATCGGCTCCTGCCTGTCAATCCGCGCGGGTCTGCCTACCAGAACCAGCCCCTGCATGCAGTGACCCGCTGTTCAGATGCACCCCTGCAGCCGTGGTCGCCGCCTGCGCACACCACCAGGGCTTGTGCAGGTCCACCACCCTTGCACGGGTGGTGGACCAGGCAATTACCAAGTGAACATGATCATTCGACGAGGGTCAGGCGCGGGCAGCAGACTTGATGAGGTCGGCGCAGCGTTCGCCGATCATCATCGTGGTGATGTTCGGGTTGACGGTCGTCAGCTCGGGCATCACCGAGGCGTCGGCCACGCGCAGCCCCGCCACACCCTTGACGCGCAACTCCGGGTCGAGCGGGGAGCTGTCGTCGTCGGGCGCGCCCATCCGCACCGTGCCGGCCGGGTGGTAGACGGTGTTGTGCGTGCGCTTGATGTAATCGGCGATCTCGTCATCGGTCTGCACGTCCGGCCCCGGGTACAGCTCTGCGCCGGCCCAGTCCGCCATCGCCGGCTGCGAGACGATCCGCCGGGCCAGCTTGATGCCGGCCACCATGACGCGCATGTCGTGCGGATCGGTGAAGTAACGCGGATCGACCTTGGGCTTGTCGCGGAAATCGATGCTGCGCAGCCGGACCGTCCCACGCGAGCGGGCGTGCGTCACATTGGGCGTCAAGCAGAAACCGTTCTCGGTGGTCGGGTAGCCCTGCCGCAGCGTGTGCATGTCGAACGGGACCGAACCGTAGTGGAACATCAGGTCGGGGCGGTCCAGGCCGTCCTCGGTGGTGGTGAAGATGCCGATCTCCCACCATTGGGTGGACGTCGACGTCATCGGCTGCTTCGCCTCCCACTGGATGACGCCCTCGGGGTGGTCCTGCAGGTTCGAGCCGACACCCGGCGCGTCGACGATGACGTCGATGCCGAACTCACGAAGATGCGACGCCGGACCGATTCCGGACAGCATCAGCAGCTTCGGCGAGTCGATGGCGCCCGCGGACAGCACCACCTCACGGCGCGCGGAGATGCGCCGGGTGTGGATCAGGTCGGGGTCGAGCACGTCCACCCCGGTGCAGCGACCGCCCTCGATCACCAGCTTCTTCGCCCGCAACCCGGTCAGCAGCGAGAAGTTCGACCGGTTCCCGATGATCGGGTGCAGATACGCCACCGACGACGAGGCGCGTACGCCGTCCTCGCGGACGTTGATCTGGAAGAAGTTGGCGCCGTTGACGACGGTCTCACCGCTGTTGAACCGGACCCGCGGGATCCCGATCTGCTCGCACGCGTCGAGCAGGGCCACCCCGCACGGGTCGGACGGCGGCACCGTACGGATCCGCACCGGACCGTCGGTGCCGTGGTGTTCTCCGCCGTCGGCGTTGTTCTCCAGCCGGCGGAACAGCGGGTAGGTGTTGGCCGACTCCCAGCCGGTCGCACCGTACTTCATCGCCCACTCGTCGAGGTCCTCGCGCGGGGCCCAGAACGCGATGCAGGAGTTGTGCGACGAGCAGCCGCCGAGCACGCGGGCGCGGGCATGACGCATGAACGAGTTGCCGTTCTCCTGCTCCTCGATCGGGTAGTCCCAGTCATAGCCGGACTCCAGTAACGCCATCCACCGGTCGACCTGCAGGATCGCATCGTCGCCGACATCGCTCGGACCTGCTTCGACCAGCGCGACCGTGACGTCGGCGTCCTCACTGAGTCGAGCGGCCACCGCCGCTCCGGCGGACCCGCCGCCGACGACGACGTAGTCGTACTCCTCGATGCCGACCTCGCTCATGACGCGCTCACCCTTCCCGGTCCGGGAACCATCCGGTCACCTGTGGCTTGATGTTCTGGTAGATGTGCTTGGCCTCTTGGTACTCGGCCAGGCCAGTCGGCCCGAGCTCGCGCCCGATGCCGGATTCCCCGAACCCGCCCCATTCGGCCTGTGGGAGGTACGGGTGGAAGTCGTTGATCCAGACGGTACCGTGGCGCAGCCGCTGCGCCACCCGCTGCGCCTTGCCCGCGTCCTGCGTCCAGACGCCGGCCGCCAGGCCGTAGCGGGTGTCGTTGCCGATCCGGACGGCCTCGTCCTCGGTGGTGAACGTCTCGACCGTCACCACCGGCCCGAACCCTTCGTCCACCACCACCGACATGCCCGAGCGGACGCCGTCGAGCACGGTCGGTGCGTAGTAGAAGCCGTCGGCCAGGTCTCCCTCGCCCCAGGTGCCGCCGCAGCGCAGGATCGCGCCTTCCTCGACTCCGCGGCGTACGTACTCGGTCACCTTGTCCCGGTGTGCTGCGGAGATCAGCGGGCCGGTGTCGGCGGAGTCGTCGAACGGCCCGCCCATCCGGATGCCCTTCGCCCGGCGAACCAGCTCGTCGACGAACACATCGTGGATCGATTCTTCGACGACGAGGCGCGCTCCGGCCGAACACACCTGGCCAGAGTGGACGAAAGCCGCGTTCAGCGCGTTGTCCAGCGCGGCGTCGAACTCAGCGTCGGCGAACACGACGTTGGGGTTCTTCCCGCCGAGCTCGAGTGCGACCTTCTTCACCGTCGACGCGGCCGCGGCAGCGATCACCCGCCCGGTGTGCAGCCCGCCGGTGAACGACACGAGGTCGACGTCCGGGCTCTCGGACAGCGGCGCTCCAGCTTCCGGACCCGGCCCGAGCACCAGGTTCGCCACCCCGGCCGGGACACCGACGTCGGTGAGGACCTCCATCAACAGCATCGCGGTGTGCGGGGTCAACTCGCTGGGTTTGAGGACGAACGTGTTGCCTGCGGCCAACGCGGGCGCGACCTTCCACGCCGCCTGCAGCAGCGGGTAGTTCCACGGCGAGATCAATCCGCAGACACCGACCGGTTCGTAGGCGATCCGGCTGACCACCGAGGCGTCGCCGGCGTCCACGAGGCGCCCGGCTTCGAGACCGGCGAGTTTGCCGTAGTAGTCGAAGCAGTTCGCGATGTCGCTCATGTCGATCCGGCTCTCGACGATGCGCTTGCCGGTGTCGAGTGATTCCGCCCGGGCGAACTCTTCGGAGCGTTCGCGCAAGGCCGCGGCAACGCGCAACAGCAGATCGCCTCGCTCGGGGGCCGGCGTCCTCGGCCACGGGCCGTCGTCGAACGCCCGACGTGCTGCCTGGATCGCGCGCTCGGTGTCGTCGCGCCCGCCTTCGGACACCACACCGACCAGGGCGCCGTCCGCCGGACACCGGATCTCGCGGACCGCTCCGGACTTCGCTGCCTCCCAGCGACCATCGATGAACAGCGTCTGACTCATCACCATGCTCCTCACGCCTGTCCGGCCGGCCGTTTCCCGCCGGAACCGGGCTCGTCATCCATGGTCTCTGCTGCCGTCGTGCCGTCGGAACCCAGGGTCGATTCGTTCGCCGAGTCGCCCCGGTTCAGCCGGAGGAACTCGAGGTGCCGCTCGTACTGGTCGAGGATGTCCCCGATGAGCTGGTCCTTGCTGTACCCCATGACGTCGTAGCCCTGCCCGCCGTGGGCCAGGTGCACTTCGATACGGATGTGGGTCTCGTCGAAGCGTTGGGAACGGACCGCGAACGACGGCGTCAGCGCTTCGACCGGCTTCATGCGATAGGCGAACCGCTGTTCGTCGGCCAGGTCGACCAGCAGCTCGACGCTGGGCAATCCGAGACCGGGCGTGTCGCTCTCTTCCACGGTCACGTCGACGTCTCGCGCGCGCAACTCCTCGGCGACCTCGTGGACCGCCGGACGGCCCACGTCGTCGATGAACGCCGCGGCGGCGCGCCGGCCGGGGAAGCTCGTCGCCCGCTCCAGCCGCTGGCGCCACGTTCGCGCCATCGCCCGTCCCTCGGCGGACGTGCGCACCGACAACGACGACGCCAGCGTGGCCCGGAACGCGGCGTCGCGATGCCGCTCCACCCGCAGCGCCCGGTACAGCCCCAGCATCAGTAGGAACATCACGAACGAGAACGGCAGCCCCATGATGATCGTGGCGTTCTGCAGGGTCGGCACACCGCCCACGATCAGCATGCCCAGGGTGAGCAGCCCCGTCGCGACCGCCCAGAAGACTCGGACCGGTGGCGAGGCGTCCGACGTGGACGACGGCAGTAGCGAGGTGAAGTTGCCCATGACCAGCGCCCCGGAGTCCGCCGAGGTCACGTAGAACAGCAGCCCGACGAACGTCGCGATGCTGGCGCTGAGCGTGACGCCCGGGTACTGGTCGAGCAGCGTGTAGAACGCCTGCTCGGGCTGGTTCATGGCGGTCTGGCCGAACTGCTCGTTCCCGTCGATGACGATGTCGAGCGCACTGTTACCGAAGATCGAGATCCAGATCAGGATGAACAGGAACGGGATGATCAAGGTGGCAGCGACGAACTGGCGGATGGTCCGCCCGCGCGAGATCCGGGCCAGGAACAATCCGACGAACGGCGCCCAGGCGATCCACCACGCCCAGAAGAACAGCGTCCAGAGGTTCAGCCACTCGACGGGACGATCGAAGGCGAACGTGTCGAGCGTCATGCCGGTGAACCCGTTGACGTAGTCGCCGATGTTCATCACGACGGCGTTGAGCAGGAACACAGTGTCGCCGCTGAACAGGATGAACAGCATCAGCCCGATGGCCAGCAGGACGTTGAGCTCCGACAGCCGGCGGATGCCCTTGTCGACCCCGGTGACCACCGACACAGTCGCCATCGCCACCGCCACCACGATCAGCCCGATCTGGGCGGCGGTGCCTTCGGGGATGTCGAACAGGAACTTCAACCCGAAATTTAACTGGACCACGCCGATGCCCAGAGAAGTTGCGATCCCGAAGATCGTGCCCAGGACCGCAGCGATGTCGACGGTGTGTCCGATGCGGCCGTGGATCCGCTTGCCGAAGATCGGATAGAGCGCCGAGCGGATGCTCAGTGGCAGGTTGCGCCGGTAGGCGAAGTAGCCCAGCACCATGCCCATGAGGGCGTACATCGCCCAGCCGGTGATGCCGTAGTGGAACAACGTCCACACGACCGCTTGCCGCGCGGCCTCGATGGTCTCGCCGTCACCGGTCGGCGGTGCGAGGTACTGCGAGACCGGCTCGGAGACCGAGAAGAACATGAGATCGATGCCGATGCCCGCGGCAAAGAGCATCGAACCCCAGGTGAACAGGTTGAAGTCCGGCTTGGAGTGATCGGGGCCGAGCTTGATCTTTCCGTACCGCGATGTTGCGATGAAGATGACGAACACCAGGAAGATGGTCGCGGCGAGGAAGTAGTACCAGCCGAAGTACTCCGAGATCCAGGCGACGACCTCGCCGATCACCGTGGACGCGGAGTCGGGCGCGACCATGGCCCACACCGTGATCGCGATGATGCAGACCGACGATCCGTAGAAGACCACCGGGTTGACCCGGCTGGTTCGCGGGCTGGTGCCGGATGCCGCTGTGTCGGTTCGACTCATCGCATGCCTCCTGCCTGGGCAACGTGGTGGCCGACGTCACGGACAGCCCCGCCGACCGAGCCGGGTTTCACCGTATCGGCATGAGGCGTGCACGCCAGAGTCCTAGGACCGCCGTGTCGCTTGTCTCGACGGGCGAAGGCCTCGACCGAGACCGCGGTCGGGTTTGCGGCCGGGATCGGTCAGTCCTCCTGGGTCCGCGGCGCAACAGGCTGGCCGACGATCGCCGAGGCCAGTGCTTCGACCGGTTCTCGGGGTGCTCGCGGGTTCGCGACGAGGGTGAAGTCGACGTCGCCCAACTCCGGCAGGCCGAGCGAAGCCGGCAGCGCTTGCAGGTCGGGCGGGACCAGGCTGCTCGGGAACACCGCGACGCCGATTCCCGCGCGCACGGCCGCCAATACGCCGATGACCTGCAGCGTCTTACACGAGATGCGCCACGTGCGCCCGGACTCGGCCAGCACGCGCAAGGCCGTCACGCGGCTCACCGACGGCGCGGAGTAGGTGATGAGCGGAATGGGCTCGTCGGCGGCGATGCGAGTGCCGGGCAACCCGATCCACACCAATCGGTCGCGGCGCACCACGCGCCCTTCGGTCTCGCCGGGAGGCTCCTTGATGAAGACGAGGTCGAGTTGGTTGGCTGCCAGCCGGCGGCGCAACGCGCTGGTCTGAGCGACGGTGAGCTCGAGGTTGATCCGCGGATGCAGCTGCCGGAAAGCGCGCAGGACAGCCGGCAACTGCGCCAGCGCGAGGTCGTCGGCCGCACCGAAGCGCAGCCGCCCACGCATCGCCGAGCCGGTGAAGTACTCGGCGGCGTCGTCGTGAGCAGCAAGGATCGTGCGAGCGAAGCCGGCCATCGCCTCCCCGTTGTCGGTCAGCGCGACCGCTCGAGTGTCACGCTGCAGCAGCTGTCGACCGGCAGCGTCTTCAAGCCGCCGAACGTGCTGACTGACGCTGGGCTGGCTGATGCCGAGCTGCCGAGCAGCTTCGGTGAAGCTCAAGGTCGACGCCACCGCGAGGAACGTTCGTAGGTGGACGGGATCGAACATGGGCAAGCCTCCGGGACCGGCGTCGTCATCGTCGATTTATTGCGATGGCCTATGACACTAATAGCCTTTATCTGTTTTGCGAATTACTGTTCAGGAGCTAACTTGGATGTTGGTCCTGCCACTTGCGGGGCCAGCCCCCTTGATCCTTGACCTCGACCCAGCACGACCAAGGAAAGCCACAGTGAGCTCGGCGTCAGCCGCCCCGTCCATGTCCACCACTACGTCCACCACTACGTCCACCACGTCAGATCCCGAGTCGACCGTCACCACGTCCGCTACCACCACCAGCAAGCCCACCAGCTCCACGGGCAGCTCCACCGGCGATTCCAACGCTCCTACCGCTACGGCCGACCGCCGCGACAACGCCGCCGCGTCGGCTCCGCGCCCCGGTTGGCGCGACTCGTTCGCCGCGCTCCGTGCGCGCAACTACCGCCTCTACGTCAGCTCGCAGGTCCTGACCAATACCTGCGGCTGGATGCAGCGCATCGCCCAGGACTGGCTGATCCTCAGCCTCACCGGCAACGTCGCGCTCGTCGGGTTGACCGTCACACTCCAGTTGGGCCCGATGCTGCTGTTCGGGCTGTGGGGCGGTGTCATCGCCGACCGGTTCGACAAGCGGCGGGTGTTGATGATCACCCAGTCGCTGTTCGGCGTGTCCGCACTCGCCGTCGGGCTCCTGACGCTCACCGGCGTGGTGCAGCCCTGGCACATCCTCGCAAGTGCGGCATTCCTCGGCTTGGCGACCGTCGTCGACAATCCGGCCCGGCAGGCCTTCGTACCCGAGGTGGCCGGCCACCAGCACCTGCGCAGCGCCATCAGCCTCAACTCCACGGTGTTCCAAATGGGCGCCCTGGTGGGGCCAGCGCTGGCCGGAGCCGGCATCGCCGCTGTGGGCGAGGGCTGGGCATTCGTCGTCAACTCCGTCGCGTGCACCGCAGCCGTGCTGCTGCTCGTCGCCATGCGCCCGAACGAACTGTCGCGCCCTCCAGCTGTGCGGCGGGCCCGGGGCCAACTGCGTGAGGGCCTGCGCTACGTCTCCGGCAAGCCCGAGATCCTGTGGACTGTCGTGCTCGTCGGCTTCGTCGGCCTCACCGGGATCAACATGGCCACGGTTCTGGCGGCCTACGCCTACGACGTGTTCGACACCGGGTCCGGCGGCTTCGGCCTACTGAACTCCTGTCTGGCCGCAGGCGCGGTCGTCGGTGCTCTGGCTAACACCCGACGGCGCTCGCTGCGGCTGCGGCACCTGGTGTTCGGCGCTGCCGCGCTCGGCTGCCTCCAACTGCTCGCGGCGGGCCTGCGTTCCCAGGTCCTGTTCAGTGTGGTGCTGGTCAGTGTCGGCGCCGCAGCACTGCTGTACCTCACCGGCGGCAACACCCTGATCCAGACTTCGGTCGCGGCAACGATGCGCGGGCGCGTGATGGCGCTGTACATCCTGGTGTTCTTCGGCGCACAGGCCGCGTCCGGTTCGATCATCGGCTGGGTCGCGCACCATCACGGTGCGCCGTGGGCCATGGTGGCCTGCGCCTCCGGCCCGCTGATCGGCGCGCTGATCGTCGGTTCGATCCTGGCGCACCGGGGTGGCTTCGCTCCCAAGGTGATCCTGCGCGATCGCCCCGGGCGTGGCGTGATCTACGTCGTGTCGCGTGACGAGCTCGCCGCTCGCGCTCGGCAGGAGCCCAAGCCGTCGCGAACCGGCGAGGGTCCGCGACGACTGACCACCGGCGCCGGGGTCACCGCGGCGCTTCGCCGCCGAGGACGGCGGGTCCCCGTGCTCACGGCACCTCCACACCGTGCGCGCGTCCGTACCCGAAATGAACGCGGCGCTGAGCACCAGGGCGCCACGGCGCCGCGTGGCCAGCGCCGGTCGCAGAAGCTCAACCGAGCGCCGCTGCCGTCTCGCGTTCGGCGGTCAGCGCGTGGTCGCGCAGCCCAGCGCACAGGTGACCGTTAGCGTCTCGGCCTGCTGGGTACCACGCAGGGTCGCTGGGAGGAGGCACTCATGACCAGGACTCGCACCGTGGGAGAGCTGATGAGCTCCGACGTCGTCAGCGTGCCCACACACACGACGGTGGTCGCGGCGGCCGAGGTGATGCGCGAACACGACGTCGGCGACGTGATCGTGACCGCGAACGGCGTGGTGCGCGGTCTGGTCACCGACCGCGACCTCGTCGTCCGGGCGCTGGGCAACGGTCTGGACCCGATCACGACGGCGGTCGAAGACGTCTGCAGCATGGACATCGTCGGTGTTCAGGTCGATACCGACGCCGAGGACGCGGCGCTGACCATGCGCGACTTCGCCGTTCGGCGGCTGCCGGTGCTCGACGACACCGGTCACGCCGTGGGCATGATCTCCATCGGTGACCTCGCCGCCGCGCGAGAACCCGATTCCGCCCTGGCCGACATCAGCGAGGCGCCGCCGAACTGGTGACGTCGCCGACGCCGGCGTCGTCCGGTCCGTAGGTGCGACGCGGCAGTCGGACGACACGGCCCTCGTCGACGGCGACGTGCAGCGCGGCGCCGAATCGTCCCGGCCCCCAGTATCGGGCTCCGACCAGCCGGGCGAGCTCACTGCGGCGGGTCGGGCCGTGTTCGGCGAGCGTGCGGGCGACGATGTCGATCTCGCGGTCCAGGGCGCGCTCCTCCGCCCGCACGGCGGTGTCGTCAGTGCCCAGTCCCCAGGCGCGGCTGATCCCCCGTCCGGGCCCCGGCCGCCACCGGTGCAGTCCGGCGCGCGTGGACGTGCGAGCGTGGCTGCGCCGAGGGCGGGTCGAAGACGTACGACTCAGCTGAGCAGGCCCGCCACTTCGACGCCGCTTTCGACGCCGAGGACCGCGCCGACATCGGGCGGCGCGCCCCGCTGCTCGGCATGTTTCCGTTACGGCTGGCGCATGCGTTGCGCCGCAGCTTGCGCTCGGGCGCGGGCGGGAGTGAGTGACGCTCGCGCTGCGCATGAACATACGCCGGCGGGGTACGTCTCTAGGCTCGACGGGACGAGAGGGAAGACATCATGCCTAAAGGACGCCATGCTCGTCGACGCGGCGAACGGCCGGATGAACGCCTGCCGACCGACCCGGACGGCGGCGACTTCGCCGAGGAGCACTCATCAACCACATTCGCTGACGACATGCCCGGTGGGCCTGAAGGCAAGCCGGAGCCGGAGACGCCCTCGGGCGAGGGCGGGCCGGGCGGAATGGATCCGAAATCGTCGCCCAAGCGCTGAAGCTGATCCGTCATTGCTTCGCCGGGCCGCCTCAACGGTTTCGCCACGCACCGGCGGCGGCAGCATCACGCACGTAGGCCTCGAAGTCTTTCGGCGCTCGCCCCGTCACCTGCTTGATGTCGTCGTTGGGGGCGTCGTCCCCGACGGCGGCCAAGGCCTCGAATGCCCGCACGGCACCCACGGCTTCATCCCGCGGCCGTCCCGCTGACGTCATGGCCGCCAGATAGTCTTCCGGGGCACCGGAGAAGCGCACCGTCCAGCCCGTGGCACGGCTGATGATCTCGACCGC
>JAJYTA010000091.1 GCA_021793295.1 Actinomycetes bacterium | reverse complement strand
TCGGATGGTGCGGATCAACCCCCGAGACAGGGGACCTCGGCGATGGAACAGGAGAACGAGTCGGCCTGTAAGCCGGATTCTGGACCGATGATCAGGGGCGCGTGGTCCTGGTCGAGGCGACTTTGACCGATGGCCCGCCAGCACCGCGCAACGAGCACCACCAGCGGACCCTTCCCGGGAAAGCAGACAAGGACGACGCCGGCCACCTCATCGCCAGTGTCCTCGGTGGTAACGGGGACAGGATCAACCTCGTGCCGATGGGTCAGCAGGTCGACCGATCCAAGTTCGCCACCTTGGAGAATCGCTGGCGCAAGATCGTCCGCAGCGGCGGGACGGTCGACGTGGAGATCAAGGTCCGCTATAGGGAGGGGCCACGACCTACGATGTTCGTGATCATCCATGGACCGACCGGCGAGGAACCCGATACCGAGATCATCAGGAACCGCCCGACGAAGAGGAAGCCGAAGTGAGCATCCCGGATCAGAGCAAGCTGAACGAAATCGGCCGGGCGATGGTCGCGTCCGCGCCGGATGGTTGGCACCTGCTCACGCTGGAGGTCACCGCGGCCGGGGACATGATCCGCGGGCGGCTGTACGTGACCACGGACGACAGTAGCCCTCGCAAGAAGGTCCGCATGGATGAGGACGGTGTCATTGCCGCTTCGGAACTGCGCGAGGATATGTACCAGGAGCAAACCGGCACCTGGTACAACGCGACGTTTCAGGTGGCCGCTGGTGGTGAGATCAGGGCTGAGTTCGACTACGAGAATGCACCGTACGGTGGCATCGCCTCCGACGACTCCGAGGGTGAAGCCGACCCGGAGCTGCTCATCGAGGACCAGGAGCTGTACCCACGTAGCCCCGAACACCTGCCCGCCTGGCACCCGGCGCGGGCGTCGTAACTCAGTGGCGGCGTCCGCGGCGTGGTACGCACGTCAGCACAGGGGAGTTGTGATGAACACGTTCCGGGCCGGAATCGGAATCTGCCGAGTCTGAACGCCGGGGCGAGCAGAGTTTGAAACAGAAGCGCCAGGTGTCAGGAGCCCATCCGGGTCAACCAGCACGATCGGTTCCCGGATGACTGTTGACGCAGCAACGGGGAGCCCACGTGATCTTGGTCCGTAAGAAGTCCGCAAACAGCCAGCTGTGGCCAACGGTTACAAACCGATGATGGTGCAGATCAACCCCGAGACAGGGGACCTCGGCGACGGAACTGGAGAACGAGTCGGCCTGTAAGCCGGATTCTGTGGTTCCGGCGAACCGGAACCGGCGACCATCCATCTAGGACCGCCGTTGCCGACGGCCTCGAGCGGTCTACCCGGGAACTCGGGCGGGCAGCCCTCGGACGTTCCCTGTCTGACCTTGCTCCAGGTGGGGTTTACCGAGCCGTCCCGGTCACCCGGGACGCTGGTGGTCTCTTACACCACCGTTTCACCCTTACCGCGCGTGCAGGACACGGCGGCGGTCTGCTTTCTGTGGCACTGTCCCGCGGGTCACCCCGGGTGGGCGTTACCCACCACCTTGCCCTGTGGAGTCCGGACTTTCCTCGGCGAGACCTGTGTAGGTCCCGACGCGGCCGCCCGGCCGACTCGTCCTCCCCGTCCAGGATACCTCCGGCACAGGTCGAGCCCGAACGGCACCGACCGCCGCCCACATGGCGGACATCGTGATTGACCGGTGGACTCAGCATGATCAAGATCATCGGTACAAGTGAATAAAGGAGTCCCGTCCGGGATTGACCAGTATGAACCTGGGGTTTCCGGACGGCCGTAGGAAAGGGCGACCGGAGACCACAGAACTATCGGAGGTACTCAGGTGTCTTGTCTACCCTACGGTCGGTACCGCCCGCTGCGGCTTCGTCAGCTACGCCGCTGGCTGGTGGGCCCCGGGCAGCCGGTCAAGGGCGTCGGCCTGTTGGTGGCCCTGATCGCGTTGCTCGTGGTCCCGTACATCATGTACGGGTGACCGGCTCCGAACGTCACGGAGACATCGTCGGCCCTGTCCCCGGCCAGGTTGCTCGACGAGTCCTCCAGGACGTACGACGACCCGGTCTGTGAACCGGGTCGTCGTGCATCTGGTCACGTGAACCGTTCGGCCGCGAGCATGGCGGCCCCGATGATTCCGCCGTCATTGCGCAGGACGGCGGGCACGATCGGCGTCTGCAGATCGAGCAACGGCAGAAACCTGTCCGCCTTCTTGCTCACGCCCCCGCCGACGACGAACAGGTCGGGGGAGAAGATGAATTCCAGGTGGGCGTAAAAGTCCTGGAGCCGCTGCGCCCACGCCGCCCAACTCAGGTCTTCGTCCTTGCGCACCGATGCGGCCGCCCAATGCTCGGTCTCCTGGCCGTTGGCGAGATAGAGGTGCCCGAACTCGGTGTTGGGCAGCAGTTGCCCGTGGTGCAGGAGGGCACTGCCGATGCCGGTGCCGAGCGTGGTGACGATGACGAGTCCGTCGACGTCGGCGGCCGCGCCGCGTTGGTCCTCGGCCACGCCCACGGCGTCGGCGTCGTTGACCACGACGACCTGCTGGCTGGTCCGTTCCCGCAGCACCTTCTCCAGCGGAAAGTCGAGCCAGGCGTCGTCGACGTTGGCGGCAGAGCCGATGACGCCGTTCCGGACGATGCCGGGGAACGTGCACCCGAACGCCCCGCGCCACTCGAAGCGCGCGAGGATCTCGAGGACGACGTCCAGAACGTTGTCGGGGGTGGACGGCTCCGGGGTGTCGATGCGCACGCGGTCGTCGGCGAACGCGCCCTCGGCGAGGTCGACCGGCGCACCCTTGATGCCGCTGCCGCCGATGTCGATGCCGAAGCCGTGCGTCGTGGAAGTCACAGGATCAAGCTTGGCCGATGGCGGCTGGTGTCGCTACAGGTGTGGAGGGGTCAGGGGAGGGTGAGGATCTCCGCGCCGGACTCGGTGACGAGCAGGGTGTGCTCGAACTGGGCCGAGCGGCGCAGGTCCTTGGTGACCACGGTCCAGCCGTCGTCCCACATGGTCCACTCGTGCGTGCCGAGATTGAGCATCGGCTCGATGGTGAACACCATGCCCGGCTCCATGACGGTGGTGGAGCCCGGATCGTCGTAGTGCGGGATGACCAACCCGGAGTGGAACGCCTCGCCCACGCCGTGGCCGGTGAATTCGCGCACCACACCGTAACCGAAACGCTTCGCGTAGGACTCGATGACCCGGCCGATCACGTTGATCTGACGGCCCGGCTTGACCGCCTTGATGGCGCGATCGAGGGCTTCGCGGGTGCGCTGGACCAGCAGGCGCGACTCCTCGTCGACGTCGCCGGCGAGGAAAGTGGCGTTGTTGTCCCCGTGGACACCGTTGAGGTACGCGGTGATGTCGATGTTCACGATGTCGCCGTCGGTGACGACCGTGGAGTCGGGGATCCCGTGACAGATGACCTCGTTGACGCTGGTGCACAACGACTTGGGGAAGCCGCGATAGCCGAGCGTCGACGGGTAGGCGCCGTGGTCGCAGAGGAACTCGTGGCCGACGGCGTCGAGCTCGTCGGTGGTGACGCCCGGTTCGACCCGCTTGCCGACCTCGGCCAGCGCGCGTGCCGCCAACTGGGCCGCGGCGCGGATTCGCTCGATGGTCTCGGAATCCTTCACTTCCGACCCGGTGAACGGGGCGGGACCGGGCTGGTCGACGTACTCCGGACGCGCGATGGACGCGGGGACCGGGCGGCGTGGCGAAACGATGCCAGGGACGACGGAGGACATGGTGTGCCAGTCTAGGTAATGATCGGCACGGCGACCGAGCCGGGCGAAGCACGACCGACAGGAGGGCAACCGCATGGCGGAGGGACCTTGGTACTGGTGCTTGGACCACGCAGCGGTGGAGCCGCAGCTGGGGTGCCCGAACGATCGCCGGATGGGCCCGTACGACACGGTCGAGGAGGCTGAGACCGCCATCGCCCGCGCCAGGGAGCGTACCGCCGAGATGGATCGCCTGGACGAAGAATGGTCCGACGACGACTGAGTCCACCGGTGTGAAACCCCGCCGCCCCAGCGCCTGACTGCTCGTCAGAGCCCGAGCTCGCCGAGCCGCTCGGAGATGCGCGTATCGGTGGACGGCACCGGCGACTCGGCGTGCACCCAGCCCTGACCGCCGAAGTACATCGAGAAGATCTTCTCCGCGGTCCGCGTGGCCAGAGCCTGCGTCGTCAACGTCGGATTGGGCCCACCAAGCGAGTTCGCCAGCGCCGAGTTGTCCGCGATGAACAGCTGCTTCACCCACCGGGCCTCGCCGTTCGCGTCAAGCACGGAATCCGCTTCGGAGGTCCCCATCCGCATCGACGACTGCACGTGCAACAACAGCGGCGGCCAGTCGATCCGGATCACGGTCCGAGCACCAGCCGCCCGCAGCGTCTCCGCCGCCCGGGCGGAGACGTACTCGCGATTGCGCAGCGTGCGCGCCGAGCGCCGACGCTGAGCGAACCGGACCTTCGGCACCGGTCCGTGCTCGTCGGCCGGCAGCGCCGACAGCGTCACCCGGTTCTGGGCCTCCACGTCGTCGTCGGTGATCACGAGGATGTTCAGCAGCCGGTCGACCCCGTTCATCAGCGCGTCCTTCAACTCCGCACCGATCATGCGCCCCGCCGCGCCGTCCCACGGCCCGGTCGCACCGCGACCGTTGTCGTAATGGCCGCGGATGCCGCTGTCGGAGAAGACCGCGGCGAACTGCTGGAGCCCGGGCGGCAGTCCGACGTTCTCCATGCTTCCGTGGCCGGGGAAGTCGGCTCGTGCTGCTGAAGCCGCACCCTTGCTCGACTCGGTGCGCTCGTCGAACAGGCCGATGACCCAGTCGAAGAAGTGGTCGGTGTAGCCGCGGCCCACCCAGTCGTTCGGGTTGGGCAGCCCGCTGTTGAGCCACAGCCGGGGGTTCTCGGTACAGCCGCCGGCCAGGACGACCACGCGCGCGTCTTCGCGGTTCGTCTCCCCGGTAGCTCCGGTGCGCCAGGTGACCCCGGTGGCCACGAGCTCCCCGGCGCGCTTCTCGGTGTGGATCTCGGTGACGTAGGCGTCGGCGAGCAGCGTCACCGGCTTCCCGCCGGACGCCCACACGTCGGCGGTCAGCGCCATCGGCACGTAACTGTTGTCTGTCGAGCGCTTGGCGGCCAGGTTGCGCGGCGCCCCGTGCGGCTTCGTGCACCCCTGGAAGCAGTATCCGCAGAAGGTGCACCCGGTGGACTCCGGATAGCGCAGCCGGGGATCGTCGCGCCCGCTCACCTTGCCCGCCCAGCCGCCGGGTTGCAGGATGGCGTTCTCCTGCGGCCGGAACGAGTCGCGCGTGGTCGTCTTCGTCGTCTGGACCGGCAACCCGATGCCTTCGCAGCCGCGGAAGAACGTCTGCTCCTTGGTGCCCATGGCCGAGGTCTGGACGGGCAGCGTCGTCTCGACCCATTCGTAGTACGGCCGTAGCTCGTCGTAGGTGAACGGGAACACGTGTGCGGTGTCGTAGGCGTCGCGGTCCGGTCCGTCATAGCCGCTGAACACGCCGGGGTAGGCCCGCGGGCAGTTGCCGAAGTAGTGCTGGGTGGTGCCGCCCACGCCGCTGAGCTGCCAGACGAAGGAGTTCTGCGGCGTCTCGCGGTACCACGCGGGAGCCGAACGGTCGCTCGGCCCGAACCGGAGGAATCCGGTCAGCGGGTTGTTGGCGTCGTTCTCGTAGTGCGTCCACTCGCTGGCCGGATCGGCGTGGCGGGGGCCGGCTTCGAGCATCAGCACGTCCAGCCCTTGGGCCGCCAGCTCCTTGGCGACGACGGGGCCACCGCCGCCGGCGCCGATCACGATGACGTCGCGCATCAGGCGTCCACCTCAGTACGTCCCTCGTAGTAGCCGATGAAGTCGTCCCAGCCGTCTACCACGCCGTCCGGCTGGTAGCCGGCCAGCTGCCAGCCGACCGGCCGGGCGGTGAGTGTCTTGGTCTGCGGATCGAAGACGGCGGATTCGTTGTAGGCGCCGAAGGCGGAGAACTCCAGCAGCGCACCGCCGATGAACTGCAAGAGCCCCGAGACCGAGCTGCGCAGCGGCTCGGTCAGCCGCGCGTCGAGCAGCGCGACCAGGTCGGCGTCGGGCCCTTCGAGCAGTTCGAACGCCCGGCACTTCTCCTCCAGCGTGAGCCGGGCGAACGGGGAGAGGAACGCTCCGTTGACGGCAAGCGGGTTGACCTGGGTGGCCACGACGTTGAGCAGCAGGGCGACGGCGATCGACAGCGGCAGTGCCGTATCGCTGCGCAACAGAACGGCCAGGGCCTGGTCCAGCGTCCCGATGGAGTCGAGCAGCGGCCCGAGCAACGAGGGCGGTAGCTGGATGCCTATGTCGTCCACCGCCGTGGACAACGCTGCGGCCAGGGGAGTCGCGAGTTGGTCGGGGAACGGGACGAAATTGTCCAGCGCGCCCAGCATGAAGTCGGTGGCGCCGGCCTCGAGGGCGCCCGGTTCGGGCCGGGGTGTGCCCTGCGCTGCGGAGTAGTCGTCCGGCCCGGGGCAGACCATGACGACCAGGCCGTTGATGGTGTCGCGGGACAGCTCGGCGAGTACGGGCCGCAGCAGGTCCACCAGGCCCGGCAGGTGCAGGCCGGCCGCGGACGCCGTGCCGCGGCCTCCGGCGAGCAGGCCGCCGGAGGCGGCGACGGCGCCGAGCACCCCCATCCGGGCGAGGAACGTCCGGCGGCCGATGCCTTCGTATGCTGACATGACAGACCTTTCGCGGCGCCTGAACCGGCTCGTTCGTTACGCGCCGGTAGCTTTCTCGAATCGCAGGAACGTAACTACGGCACTGACAGCTCGTCAAGCGGATCGACACGATCCACAGCATCCGGCCGCGGCTGAGCTGCCCAGGCCCGGCTGCGATACCGTCGCCGTAGACGTGACTGACGGCAAGGCGGCCGTGAGCACCACACCTCAGTAGAACCACACTCATCACGAGGAGATCGGGTGGACACGTTGCCCGAGGCGGAGCACGTTCCCATGCAGGACACCCGCGGCCGATTCGGCCCGTATGGCGGCCGGTACGTTCCGGAAGCGCTGATCGCGGCGCTGGATGAGCTCGACCGCGAGTATCAGGCGGCCCGCGCAGACGACAGCTTCGGCGCCGAGCTCGATCACCTGCTCACCACGTACGTCGGCCGGCCGACGCCGTTGACCGAGGCGAAGCGGTTCGGCGCGGAGGCCGCGTCCGGCGCGCGTGTCTTCCTCAAACGCGAAGACCTCACCCACACCGGTGCGCACAAGATCAACGCGGTGCTCGGGCAGGCGCTGCTGACCAGGCGCATCGGCAAGCAGCGGGTCATCGCCGAGACCGGTGCGGGCCAGCACGGCGTGGCCACCGCGACGGCCGCGGCGTTGATGGGCCTGGAGTGCGTCATCTACATGGGCGAGGAGGACACCCGCCGGCAGGCGCTCAACGTCGCTCGGATGCGACTGCTCGGTGCCACGGTGGTGCCGGTGTCCACGGGTTCGCGGACACTGAAGGACGCGATCAACGAAGCGTTGCGCGACTGGGTCACCAACGTCGACACCACCAACTACATCTTCGGCACGGTCGCCGGCCCGCACCCGTTCCCCACGATGGTCCGCGATCTGCAGCGCGTCATCGGTGTCGAGGCTCGACAGCAGATCCTCGACACCGTCGGCCGGTTGCCCGACGCCGTGGCGGCCTGCGTCGGAGGCGGCTCCAACGCCATGGGCATCTTCAGCGCCTTCGTCGATGACGCCGACGTCGCCCTGCACGGCTACGAAGCCGGCGGGGACGGCGTCGCCACCGGCCGGCACGCCGCGACCATCACCGCGGGCGCGCCCGGTGTGCTGCACGGGGCACGCTCGTACCTGCTGCAGGACGACATGGGGCAGACCGTCGAGTCGCATTCGATCTCCGCGGGCCTGGACTATCCCGGTGTCGGACCGGAGCATGCCTGGCTGAAGGACTCCGGCCGGGCCACGTACGAGCCGGTGGACGACTCCGCGGCGATGGAGGCATTCCAGCTGCTGTGCCGGACCGAGGGCATCATCCCCGCTATCGAGAGCGCCCATGCCCTGGCCGGGGCGCGTCGGCTGGGGGAGGCGCTGGGACCCGACGCCGTGATCGTCGTCAACCTCTCCGGGCGCGGTGACAAGGACCTCGACACCGCGGCGCGGTGGTTCGATCTGCTCGACGAGAACGGAGACCAGCAGTGACGACGGCGGTGGTGTTCGAGAAGGCGCGCGCCGAGGGACGCTCGGCGCTGGTGGGTTACCTGCCGGCCGGCTTCCCCAGCGTCGAGGGGTCCATCACGGCCATGCGGGCCCTGGTCGATTCCGGCGTGGACATCATCGAAGTCGGGCTGCCGTACAGCGACCCGCTCATCGACGGTCCCGTCATCCAGGCCGCGGCCGACGCCGCCCTGCGTGCGGGGACGACGACGCCGGACGTGTTGCGGGTGGTCGAAGCCGTCGCGGCGACCGGCGCGCAAGCGGTGGTGATGTCGTACTGGAACCCGCTGGCTCGCTACGGTCCCGAGCGCTTCGCGCGTGATCTCGCCGCCGCGGGCGGCGCGGGGGTCATCACTCCCGACCTCACCCCCGATGCGACCGACGATTGGATCCCGCCCGCGCGAGCGCACGACCTCGACACCGTGTTCTTGGTAGCGCCGTCGTCCACGGACGAGCGCATCGCGATGACCACGGCGCAGTGCCGCGGCTTCGTCTACGCCACGTCGGTCATGGGGGTCACCGGCACGCGCGAACAGGTCGGCGACGCGGCGGCCGTCCTGGTGGAACGGACCCGCAAGACCACCGACCTGCCGATCAGCGTGGGCCTGGGGGTTTCGAACGCCGACCAAGCCGCCGAGATCGCCGGTTTCGCCGACGGCGTCGTGGTCGGTTCGGCGTTCGTGCGCAGGATGCTCGAGGCCGACGACGACGCTGCCGGTGTTGCGGAGGTGGCCGAGCTCGCCGGTTCCCTGGCCGAGGGCGTCCGCCGGCGATGAGCGCCAAGAAGGCTTCGGCCCGCCAACGGGCCGAAGCCGAACGGCTGGAACAGGCACGGCGGGCCCGTCAGCGCGAGCGGATGCTGCGTTTCGGCATCTCCGGCGTGGTGTTGCTCGTGGTGGTCGTCGTGGCGATCGTGCTGCTGCGTCCGGACCGTCCGGAGGGCACCGGTGCGGTGCCCGAGGCCGCCACGGCGGATGGGACCGGTGTGGCGGTCGGGGACGCTTCGGCGCCGGTGACGATCGACTACTGGCTGGACTTCCAATGCCCGGCCTGCGGCGAGTTCGAGGCCGAGAACGGCGGGGTCCTGACCGAGATCGCAGCCGACGGCACCGCGCAGGTGATCTACCACCCCGCGGCGTTCCTCGGCGAGGAGTCCGAGCGGGCCGCCAACGCCTTCGGCTGTGCCGCCGACGCAGGCCGCCCGGCCGAGTACAAGGCGGAACTGTTCGCACACCAGCCGGAGGAAGGAGCTGGTGGGTACACTGTGGACGAGCTGGTGGCCCACGGTGAGGCGGCCGGCATCACCAGCGCGCAATTCGAGTCTTGCGTGCGCGAAGGCACGTACAGTGACTGGGGTGCTACCGTCCTCGACGCGATGAGAGAACACGACATCGAGTCGACTCCGACGGTGATGCTCAACGGCGAACCCCTCGAGGACCCGGCCGGCATGTCGGCCGAGGAGTTCCGCGCCGCGGTCGACAACGCCGTGACGTCATCGTGACCGTGTCGAGGAACTTCGGCATCAGCAGCACAGTTTTACCGTCGTCAACTATCGTCCGTCGTCCCGCTTGAGAAGGAAGCGCACCGATGAGCAGCAAGAAGGCTGAGGCCCGCGAACGTGTCAAGGCGATGCGCGAAGAGCAGGCCCGTCGTGACCGCAAACGCGAACGCACGATGCGCTTCGGGATCGCCGGCGCAGTCGTGGCGGCCGTGGCCATCATCGCGGTTGCCGTGGCGGCCAGCCGGGGCGACGACGGCCCGACGGCCGTGCCGGCGAACGTCAACGAGGGCAAGGGCCTCGACATCGCCAACGACGAGGCGCAAGGCATCATGGTCGGCGACGAGGCCGCGCCGGTGACCATCGACTACTGGATGGACTTCCTCTGCCCGCACTGTGCGGAGTTCAAGAACACCAATGCTCCCGCGATCGACCAGCTGGTGGAGTCCGGCGAGGCGAACATCGTGTACCACCCGGTCACCTACACCGGCGGGGTCTACTCCAGCCGGGCGAACAATGCGTTCGCCTGCGCCTCCGATGAGGACATGAGCACGGAGTTCATCGACGCCGCGTTCGCCTCCCAGGGCACGCAGTGGTCGACGGGCTCGTTGGTCGACCTGGGCGAGCAGGCCGGCATCGGCGGCGACTACGAGTCGTGCGTGCGTGACGACACCTACAAAGACTGGTCTCGTGCCGTGGAAGACGGTGCCCGCGACTTCGACGTGACCGGGACCCCCACCGTGTTCATCAACGGTGAGCTGCTACCGAGCACGTCGTGGACGCCGGACGGCATCACCCAGGCTGTCGAGACCGTCGCGGCCGGCGGCAGCATCGAGACGCCGGCTGGCGACGCAGGCGATGACGCGGCCGGCGAGGGCGCCGAGACGCCGGCGGGTGACGCGACGCCGTGAGGCTCGCCCGGTCATAGGAGGGACCTCGATGACACCCCACCGGGCCCGGCCCGATACGGTCGGCCAGTGATTCCAGCCATGCTGCCCGCGTCCATTCCGAGCCCCAGCCAGGCGGAGTGGTCCATCGGCCCGTTCGAGTTGCGCGCCTATGCGCTGTGCATCATGGCCGGCATCGTCGTGGCGATCTGGCTGGGCAACAAGCGCTGGCTGGCCCGCGGCGGCGAGCCCGGTGTGGTGGCCGACGTCGCCGTCTGGGCGGTTCCGTTCGGCATCGTCGGCGGCCGGCTGTATCACGTCATCACCGACTACGACCTCTACTTCACCGACGGCGCCGACCCGTGGCGGGCGCTGCAGATCTGGAAGGGCGGCCTGGGGATCTGGGGTGCGATCGCCCTGGGTGCGGTCGGTGTGTGGATCGGCTGCCGGCGCCGGGGCGTTCCGCTGCCGGCCATGGCCGACGCGCTGGCCCCCGGCGTCCTGCTGGCGCAGGCGATCGGGCGTTGGGGCAACTGGTTCAACCAGGAGCTGTTCGGCCGCCCGACCGATCTGCCGTGGGCCCTGGAGATCCACGCCGACCACCGGCCGGTCGAGTACGCCGACTCGCCGACGTTCCACCCCACGTTCCTGTACGAGTCGCTGTGGGCCGTGTTCGTGGCGTTGTTGTTGCTCTGGGCCGACCGGCGCTTCCGCCTCGGCCACGGCCGGGTGTTCGCCCTGTACGTCGCCGGCTACACCCTGGGCCGCGGGTTCTGGGAGTACCTGCGCGTCGATCCGGCCAACGAGATCGCGGGAATCCGGGTGAACCTCTGGGTCACCGGGCTGGTGTTCTTGGGTGCGATCGCCTACGTGGTGATCTCCGCGCGGCGGCGGCCGGGCCGGGAGGATCCTGAGACGCTGCGCGGCTTCTACGACGACACCGATCCGTTCGCAGCGTCGTCGTCCGACGCCTCGGACGGGGACCGGAAGAGCACCGGTGACGACGAGGTGTTCGCGCTGCCCGACGACGACACGTCGAGCACCAGCGAGCACGATGGCACCGCCGACGACGGCGATGCGGACGAGGCCGCCGCTGACGACGCCGGCTCGGGGGAGGCCGACGATGCCGACAGTGCCGTCGACGAGCGGGATGCTGACGCCAGCGACGCGCCGACCCGGTCGGCGGCACACAACGGTCCCGGCGAGACCTCCTGAACCCACAGGTGCGCGGTCGGCGTGGCTTGAAATTCTGGGTTGGACATGTATCACGGCAAGAGGCCGAATAATCCGGAAATCTGCCGGTGTATGGCGGCACAGACCTCATGATCTGTGGCCTCGGCGGTCGTGTCAGCGCGGATTCTTGACGTTCGGGGCGCGACGGACATCGTTGCAGGTCCCGACGCACCGTATCATCGAAGCACTCGACAACGCACCATGTCGTCAAGTGGTGTAATCTCCACAACCCCAAAACGCACGGGCCAGCGCTGTCCCTGCACCCGCCGCCAATTTCGCCGACGGGAGTGCACATGCGCTTCACCCCTCACGCCCAGGGTTTGTACGATCCGCGCTTCGAACACGATGCCTGTGGCGTGGCCTTCGTGGCCACCCTGGACGGCGTGGCCAGCCGTGAGATCGTCGACCACGGGCTGACTGCCCTGAGCAATCTGGACCACCGGGGTGCCTCGGGGGCGGAACCGGATTCCGGCGACGGCGCCGGGATCCTGTTGCAGATCCCCGACGCGTTCTACCGCGACGTCGTCGACTTCGACCTGCCGCCGGTCGGCTCCTATGCCACCGGCCTGGTGTTCCTCTCCCCGGAGGACCCGGAGACCGGCGTCGAAGCCGTGCAGCGGATCGCCGCTGACGAGGGCCTGCGGGTCCTGGGCTGGCGTGACGTGCCTACCACCCCGGAGCTGCTGGGGCGGACGGCCAGGTCGACGTTGCCGGTCATCCGGCAAGTCTTCGTGGCCGCTGAAGAGCCCACACCGACCGGCGAGGCGGTGACCGGGATCGCCCTCGACCGCCGGGCCTTCGCGCTGCGCAAGCGGGTCGAACGCAGTACCGACACGTACTTTCCGAGCTTGTCGGCGCGCACCATCGTCTACAAGGGCATGTTGACCACCGGCCAGCTGGAGCCGTTCTTCGGCGACCTGTCCGACCACCGGTTGACCTCGGCCCTGGCCGTCGTCCACTCGCGGTTCTCCACCAACACCTTCCCGAGCTGGCCACTGGCCCACCCGTACCGGTTCGTGGCCCACAACGGCGAGATCAACACCGTGCAGGGCAACCGCAACTGGATGCGCGCCCGAGAGTCACAGCTGGTCAGCGAGGTCATTCCGGGGGATCTGGAGCGCCTGTACCCGATCATCGACCCCGCCGGCAGCGACTCGGCCTCCTTCGACGAGGTCTTGGAGCTACTGCATCTCGGCGGGCGGAGCCTGCCGCACGCGGTGCGGATGATGATCCCCGAAGCGTGGGAGAACCACCACGGCATCTCGGCGGCTCGCCGCGACTTCTTCGAGTTCCACAGCACGATCATGGAGCCGTGGGACGGCCCGGCGTGCGTCGTGTTCACCGACGGCGCGCAGATCGGCGCTGTCCTGGACCGCAACGGCTTGCGTCCGGGGCGCTACTGGGTCACCGACGACGGCCTGGTGGTGTTGGCCTCCGAGGCCGGCGTGCTGGACATCGACCCGGCGAGGATCGCGCGTAAGGGCCGGCTGGAGCCCGGCCGGATGTTCCTCGCCGACCTCGTCGAACACCGCATCCTGGACGACGACGAGGTGATGGACGCGCTGGCCGCCGCCGAGCCGTACGGCGAATGGCTGCACGCCGGTCTGATGCGCCTGGACGACCTGCACGAGCGCGAACACGTGGTGCACACGCATGCCAGCGTGACACGCCGGCAGCAGACGTTCGGGTACACCGAGGAGGAGCTGCGCGTCCTGCTCGCGCCGATGGCCAAGACGGCGGCCGAGCCGATCGGCTCGATGGGCACGGACACCCCGATCGCCGCGCTCTCGGACCGTCCACGACTGCTGTTCGACTACTTCTCTCAGCTGTTCGCGCAGGTCACCAACCCGCCGTTGGATGCCATCCGCGAGGAGCTCGTCACTTCGCTGGCCGGCACCATCGGGCCGGAAGGCAACGTGCTCGAGCCGGGTCCGGCGTCGTGTCGCCAGCTGGTGCTGCCGTTCCCCGTCATCGACAACGACCAGCTCGCGAAGATCATCCACATCAACCACGACGGTGACCTGCCCGGCTACGCCACACACGTGGTGCGCGGGTTGTACGACGTCGCCGGCGGCGGTGCTGCGCTGGCCAGGCGGCTGGATGAGATCTGTGCGGAAGTGTCGAAGGCGATCGACTCGGGCACGCGGATCGTGGTTCTCTCCGACCGGAACTCCGACACCACCCTCGCGCCCATACCGTCGTTGTTGCTGACCTCAGCAGTGCACCACCACCTCATTCGTGAGAAGAGCCGAACGAAGGTGGGGCTGGTCGTCGAAGCCGGCGATGTGCGTGAGGTGCACCATGTCGCCCTACTGATCGGCTATGGAGCCGGGGCGGTGAACCCGTACCTGGCCATGGAGAGTGTCGAAAACCTCGCCCGCCGGGGCACGCTGCTGCCAGGGGTGGAGCCGGAGCAGGCCGTCGCGAACCTCATCAAGGCTCTGGGCAAGGGTGTGCTCAAGGTCATGAGCAAGATGGGGGTGTCGACCGTCGCGTCGTACACCGGCGCGCAGATCTTCGAAGCGGTGGGACTGGCCCAGGAGGTCATCGACCGGTACTTCACCGGAACCACGTCCCGCCTCGGCGGCGTCGGGCTCGATGTGCTCGCCGAGGAGGTCCGCCGTCGCCACGCGCGAGCGTACCCGCGGGGCGGGGGAGCCACGCCGCACCGTCGGCTGGAGACCGGCGGCGAGTACCAGTGGCGGCGCGAAGGCGAGCCGCACCTGTTCGATCCCGACACCGTCTTCCGGCTGCAGCATTCCACGCGGGCCGGGCGCTACGACGTGTTCAAGCAGTACACCTCGCGGGTGGACGAGCAGGCCCGACGGCTGATGACGTTGCGCGGGCTGTTCTCGTTCAAGCCCGGGGAGCGCCGGCCGGTGCCGATCGAGGAGGTCGAGCCGGTCGAGTCGATCGTGCGCCGGTTCTCCACGGGGGCGATGTCGTACGGGTCCATCAGCCAGGAAGCACACGAGACGCTGGCTATCGCGATGAATCGCCTCGGCGGCAAGTCCAACACGGGCGAGGGCGGCGAAGATCCCGAGCGCCTGCGCGACCCGGAGCGGCGTAGCGCGATCAAGCAGGTCGCCAGCGGGCGGTTCGGCGTGACGTCGGACTATCTGAGCAACGCCGACGACATCCAGATCAAGATGGCCCAAGGCGCCAAGCCGGGTGAAGGCGGCCAGCTGCCGGGCAGCAAGGTGTACCCGTGGGTGGCGCGCACCAGGAACTCGACGCCCGGCGTCGGGTTGATCTCACCGCCGCCGCATCATGACATCTACTCGATCGAGGACCTGGCCCAGCTCATCCACGACCTCAAGAACGCCAACCCGGCGGCCCGCATCCACGTCAAGCTGGTCGCCGAGGTCGGCGTGGGCACGGTCGCCGCAGGTGTGTCCAAGGCGCATGCCGACGTCGTGCTCATCTCCGGGCATGACGGCGGCACCGGTGCGGCGCCGCTGACCAGCCTCAAACACGCCGGCGGCCCGTGGGAGCTCGGGCTGGCCGAGACTCAGCAGACGCTGCTGCTCAACGGGTTGCGCGACCGGATCGTCGTGCAGGCCGACGGTCAGCTCAAGACCGGGCGCGACGTCATGATCGCGGCACTGCTCGGCGCGGAAGAGTACGGTTTCGCCACCGCGCCGCTGGTCGTGTCCGGCTGTGTGATGATGCGCGTCTGCCATCTCGACACCTGCCCGGTCGGCGTGGCGACCCAGAATCCGCAGTTGCGGGACCGGTTCACCGGCAAGCCGGAGTTCGTGGTCAACTTCTTCGAATACATCGCCGAGGAGGTCCGCGAGTATCTGGCCGAGCTGGGTTTCCGCAGCCTCGACGAGGCGATCGGCCACGCCGAGCTGCTCGACACCACGGCAGCGGTTCAGCACTGGAAGGCCGCCGGGCTCGACCTGTCGCCGATTCTCCACGTGCCGGCGCTGGCCGAGGACGCTTCGCGACGCCAGGTCGTGGGGCAGGACCACGGACTGCAGAAGGCGCTGGACAACCAATTGATCACGCTGGCCGCCGATGCTATCGCCACTGGTCAGCCGGTCCGGGCGAAGTTGGAGGTCCGCAACGTCAACCGGACTGTCGGCACGATGCTCGGGCACGAGGTCACCAAGGCCACGGACGGGCGGGGGCTGCCCGAGGACACCATCGACTTCACGTTGGTGGGTTCGGCCGGGCAGTCGTTCGGTGCTTTCCTGCCGGCGGGCGTGACCTTGCGGCTCGAGGGCGACGTCAACGACTACCTGGCCAAGGGGCTGTCCGGGGGTCGGGTGGTGGTCCGGCCCGACCGTGCGGCACGGTTCCCCGCCGAACACAACGTCATCGCGGGCAACGTCGCGGCATACGGTGCGACCGGCGGCGAGCTGTTCGTGCGCGGCGTCGTGGGGGAGCGGTTCTGTGTGCGCAACTCCGGGGCCACGGCGGTGGTGGAAGGGGTCGGTGACCACGCGTGTGAGTACATGACCGGCGGCGTGGCGATCATTCTGGGCCGCACGGGCCGCAATCTGGCTGCCGGGATGTCCGGCGGGATGGCTTTCGTGCTGGACCTCGACACGAGCATGGTCAACACCGAGATGGTGGACCTGGAGCAGCCGTCGGCTGAGCAACTGGACATGATCCGCCAGATCATCACCCGTTATCGCGACGCCACCGAGTCGGTGGTCGCCGACGAGCTGCTGACCGACTGGGCGATCGCCCGAGCCCGGTTCACCACGATCATGCCGAAGGACTTCAAGCGCGTACTCGCCGCCAAGGCCGCCGCTGAGCGGGAGGGGCGGGACGTTGAGGCCGCGGTCATGGAGGCAGCGAAGTGACGAGTGAGCGAACTGACGAACGGGAGGTGTCGGATGGCTGATCCACGCGGTTTCTTGACGACGAAGCGTGCGGTTGCCGGGGCTCGTCCGGTCGCTGAGCGGCTGCAGGATTGGGACGAGGTCTATCCGCGCCCGGGGATCGGGGCGACGTTGCTGCCGATCATCACCGAGCAGGCTGGCCGGTGCATGGACTGCGGCATCCCGTTCTGTCACCAGGGCTGTCCGCTGGGGAACCTGATCCCGGAGTGGAATGATCTGGTGTGGCGCGACGACTGGCGTTCGGCGGCGGAGCGGTTGCACGCGACGAACAACTTCCCGGAGTTCACCGGTCGGGTGTGCCCGGCGCCGTGCGAGTCGGCTTGTGTGGTCGCCATCGCCGACGACGCGGTGACCATCAAGAACGTCGAGGTGTCGATCATCGATCGGGCTTTCGACGAGGGCTGGGTGGTGCCGGCGCCACCGGAGCGGCTGACCGACCGGACGGTGGCGGTGATCGGTTCCGGCCCGGCGGGTCTGGCCGTGGCGCAGCAGCTGACCCGGGCCGGGCACACCGTGGCGGTCTACGAGCGCGACGACCGTCCGGGTGGGCTGTTGCGGTACGGCATTCCCGAGTTCAAGTTGGAGAAGCGCCACGTCGACCGGCGGTTGGACCAGATGCGGGCCGAGGGGACGATATTCCGAACGGGCGTCGACGTCGGCGAGACACTCACCGGCCAGGAACTCAAGGCGCGGTACGACGCGATCGTGCTCGCAGTGGGGGCGACGCAGTGGCGCGATCTTCCGGTGCCGGGCCGTGAGCTGGACGGG
>JAJYTA010000090.1 GCA_021793295.1 Actinomycetes bacterium | reverse complement strand
ATCATGGAATGTGTTGGGCCATGTTACTCCCGTCACGTTTGACTTGGAAGCGGTCATGATCTTTTCCGTCGCCAGATCTCACCTGGTGACATCGGAGGATCCGATTTCTCCGGGTTCGTCCGTCAGCGTGGGCACGGGCGAAAACTAGCGGCGCCCGGAGTCCCGCGCCGCTATCGTCGGCGCATGCCTGGCGCCAAGGACACCCTGAAGCTGTATCTGCAAACCTCCCGCGAAGCGCTGCTGTGGAAGCTGGACGGGCTCGGCGAACGCGATGCCCGACGGCCGTTGACGGCGAGCGGAACCAACCTGCTCGGGTTGGTCAAGCACGTGGGCAGCATGGAGTTCGAGTACTTCGGCCTCGTCTTCGACCGGCCGGCATCCGAGCCGCTGCCGTGGTTGGCCGATGACGCCGACGACAACGCCGACATGTGGGCCACCGAAGACGAATCGCTCGAGTGGGTCCTGGACTTCTACCGGCGGTCGTGGGCCCACGCCGACGCGACGATCGACGCTCTCGGACTCGACGATGCCGGCCGGGTGCCGTGGTGGCCGGCCGACCGTCGAGACGTCACGCTGCATCGAATCCTGGTGCACATGATCAACGAGACCGCTCGTCATACCGGACACGCCGACATCGTGCGTGAACAGATCGACGGGGCGATCGGGCTACGCCGCGAAAACACCAACCTTCCCGAGCACGACGCGCAGTGGTGGACCGGGTACGTCGACAAGCTCGAGCGGGTGGCGGACGCGGCCGAGCGCCGGTGGAGCTCACGATGACGGCCGACGACCGGCCCATCGCCGACGCCCTCGTCGTCGTCGACGTCCAGCATGCCTTCGTGTACGGCGCTCGCGCCGTTCCAGCAGCGCAGCAACTGCTCACCGTCGTCGACGACTTGCTGGTCCGGGCCCGATCGGCCGGCGTGACCGTTGTGCTCGTGCAGAACGACGGTCCCCCAGGCGCGCCGGAGGAGCCGGAGACCCCCGGGTGGGCCTTGGCGGTGGAACGAGGCGACGGCGACCTGCTGGTGCGCAAGGAGGCCGACGACGCGTTCGAAGGCACGAGTCTGCAGGCGGACCTGCGCGAGCGCGGGGTCACGTCGATCGCCGTGGCGGGCCTGCACTCGGAGATGTGTGTCGCGGCGACGGTGCGCGGTGCGTTGGCGGGCGGGTTCGGCGTGGTCTTGCCGCACGACGCGCACGCCACCCAGCCGGCGCCGGCCTGGGCGGGCGTCGCCGACGAGGTGCCGGCGGCGGTGGTGAGCCGGGTGGCCGAATGGTCGGTGGGTGATCAGGCCGTCCTGGTGCCGCATGCTGCCGACGTGCGCTTCGAGCGGAGCGGGGCGTCGTGACGTCATGGCCGTTGGCCGGCCGCGTCGCTGTGGTCACCGGCGTCAGCCGCAGGCGGGGCATCGGGTTCGCCATCGCCTCGCGGCTGGCGGGCATGGGGGCGAGCCTGTTCGTCCAGCATCTTGTCGCTCATGACGTGGATCAGCCCTACGGGGCGGACCGGATCGACGACGTCCTCGCCGCACTGCGGGAGCAGCTGGCCGACGACGCGCAGCTGGAGAACATGAGCCTCGACCTGGCCGCCCCTGATGCCGGCGAGACGTTGATCGACGCCGCGCGTTCGGTGTCGGGGCATCTGGACATTCTGGTGTGCAATCACGCCCGCAGCGGCGGTGACGGCGAGCTCGGTCAGCTCAGCGCTGACCTCCTGGATGGGCACTGGCAGGTCAACACCCGCTCCACCCTGTTGGCGACCAAGGCGTTCGCGGCCCAGCACGACGGACGGCCCGGCGGTCGCGTCGTCTGGATGACCTCCGGCCAGCAACTGGGCGCGATGCGTGACGAGATCGCCTACGCCACCTCCAAGGCCGCGCTGGCCGGGGTCACCGCCTCGGTCGCCGACGGTCTCATCGAGCAGGGGATCATTCTCAACACCGTCAATCCGGGCCCGGTCAACACCGGTTACCTGGACGAGGTCGGTGGTGATCGTCCGCTCGAGGTCATTCAGGCCGTTCAGCGACAGTTCCCCGCCGGCCGGTTCGGCGAGCCGGACGATCCGGCGCGGTTGATCGCCTGGCTGGTCAGCGATGAGGGACGTTGGGTCGTCGGCCAAGTGATCAACAGCGAAGGAGGGTTTCGCCGTTGGTGATGCGGCTGAACGTCCTCGGGGCCTCCGGCGCGTTTCCCGGCCCGGACCGCGCCTGCAGCGGCTACGTCGTCGAGCACGCGGGCACACGCGTCGTCGTCGACCTCGGCTGGGGAACGCTGCCGCGACTGTTCGCGCACCTGGGCGGGCACCACGGCGACGAGGTCGACGCCATCGCCGTCACGCACGAACACCCTGATCACACCGCCGACCTGTACGGGTTCTTCCGGGCGCGGTGGTACACGCGCCGCCAGGCGCCGCCGATCCCGTTGATCGCGCCCCGGCCGGTGGTGGACGCCCTGGTGGCTGCCGCGGGTGACGAGGACCCCATCCGGCAGGTGTTCGAGTGGGTCGAAGCTCCGGGGGAGTCGGTCGAGGTGGGGACGGTACGGCTCAGCACCGTGGAGCTGCCGCACTACGTCCTCAATGCCGGGGTCAGGGTCGAAGCGGACGAGGTCGCCGTGGCGTTCACCGGCGACACCGGGCCGTCACCGTCCTTGGCGGAGTTGGGCCGCGAGGCGGCCATGTACGTCGTGGACGCCACCGATCGGCACCAGCAGCCGGGCGTCGAGCCCGCGCCGCCCGGAACACCGCAGTTCAATCTGACCGCAGCAGACGCCGGGGCCGCTGCGAGCGCGGCGGGGGCTCATGCGCTGATGCTGACGCACCACTGGCCCGGCAACGACCTGGACCGGTCGCGCGCTGATGCCGCCGCGCACTACGCGGGCCCGATCTTCGTGGCCAGCGACGGCCTCGCCATCGACCTGCCCGTGACCGACCGGCACGAGCGCCGGCGCCCCGTGTCGTCGTCGGCCCTGGCCTCGGCGGGATACGACGAGCGGACGAAGACGCTGGAGATCGAGTTCGTCTCCGGCGAGATCTACCGCTATCTCGACGTCGACGCAGCTACGGCGGAGGCGCTGTTTCGTGCCGAGAGCATGGGCGCGTTCGTCAACCAGCACATCAAGCCGGCCCACCGGTACGTGTACCTCGGGCCCAGCTGAGGCGCCAGAGGCCGCGGCTAGGCTGGCGGTGTGGCTGAGTTGACGCGTTGGGTGAGCGATACGAAGGACGGCCACTCGCAGTGGTACGTCGAGCGATTCCGTCGGATGGCCGCCGAAGGCGAGGATCTGGCCGGTGAGGCCCGGCTGGTCGACGCCATGGTGCCGCGTGGGGCGCGCATCCTCGATGCCGGCTGCGGGCCGGGCCGGGTCGGTGCGGAGTTGCACGCTCGCGGCCACACCGTCGTCGGCGTGGACGTCGACCCGGTTCTCATCGACGCCGCCCGCGAGGACCACCCTGGGCCGCAGTGGCTGGTCGGCGATCTCGCCGAGCTGGATCTGCCCGCCGCCGGCATCACCGAGCCGTTCGACGCCGCGGTGGTGGCCGGCAACGTCATGGTGTTCGTGGCCCCGCGGACCGAGACGGAGGTGCTGCGGCGCATCGGAGCCCACGTCCGCCCGGACGGGTTCGTCATCGTGGGTTTCCACGTCAACCGGCACCTGGCGCTCGATGACTTCGACGCCAGCGTGCGCGAGGCCGGCCTGCACATCGAGCACCGGTTCGCGACGTGGGATCTCAAGGCGTGGCACGACGACGCGGATTTCGCCGTCACCGTACTGCGGCACCCGGGCTGAGGTCGTAGTAGTCACCGATCGCGAGTCGAACGGCAGCGTCGGCGCCTTCTCGGGGCAATGACGTGAGAACCGCGTCGGCCACCGCGAGGCCGGCATCGTTGAGAAGCCCGTCATGCACCCCGATGACGGTGCCGGGCTCGACCCTCCGCACGAAGTCGATCAGGTCCACCGCCCGCAGCCAGGGAGCGTCGACAGGGGTGACGAGCACATCCACCGCAGCGTCGACGTGCGGGTGTTCGTCACCGGTGATGAGAATCCGGCCGTCGATCATGTAACCCAGGTTCTCCGGGCCAGGGTGCTCCGGATGCACCGCGGCGTGCCGGCCGCCGACGACGTCGACGGAGAAACCGCCGATCAGGTGATGTTCACCTGGTCGCAGCACCGTCATGTACGCCGCGAGAGCCTGCGAGCCGACGGTGGCGCCGAGGTCGGCCGGACCGAAGACCGGGATCTCGGCTTTGACAGCTTGTTCGAGGAGCGGGACATCCGCGTGGTCGTAGTGACCATGGGAGACCAGCACGCCGCCGCACCCGTCCAACGATGGCGGCTGGCCCAGTGCGCCCGGATCCACCACGATACGGTCCGGGCCGCGCTGCACTTCGACACATGCGTGCGTGTGCTTGAGCACGCGCAGCGGGGGCGGCGTCAATGGCTGCTCCCGTCAGGACGTGGCGTGCTGGGTGATCACGCGGTCGATGGCGTGCGCCAGGTCGATGTCGGCCTGCGTCACGCCGCCGGCCGAGTGCGTCGACAGGGTGAAGGTCACTTTGCGCCAGCGGATGTCGATGTCGGGGTGGTGATCGGCGGCTTCGGCCGCCTCGGCGACGTCGTCGACGATGGCGATGGCGGTCGGGAAGTCCGCCGCCTCGACGGTGCGGCTGATGCCGGAGGTGTCTCCGGACCAGTCGGGCAGCTCGCCGAGGGCGGCGGTCAGGTCGTCCGCGTTGTAGAGCGTCATCGCGGCCTCCAGCCGGGGGACATCACTAGGACTTCTGCTACTTCACCATGCTTGTACGGGTGGTGGGGTAGGGAATTGCCTAGTGAACATGATCATTTGGAAGATGATCAGTCCTGGGGGAGGGTCGGGGTCTGCGACTCCGGCAGCTGGTCGCGGCGGAAGATCTTGCGGCCGAGCCAGGTGACGGGGTCGAACGACCGGTCGACGACGCGCTCCTTGACCGGGATGATGGCGTTGTCGGTGATCTTGATGCCCTCGGGGCACACCTCGGTGCAGCACTTGGTGATGTTGCACAGCCCGATGCCCGCACGCTCCTGAGCCAGCTTGCGGTGATCGTTGGTGTCCAGCGGGTGCATCTCGAGCTCGGCGTAGCGCAGGAAGAAGCGCGGGCCGGAGAACGCCTGCTTGTTCTCCTCGTGGTCGCGGATGACGTGGCAGACGTCCTGGCACAGGAAGCACTCGATGCACTTGCGGAACTCCTGGCCCCGCTCGACGTCTTCCTGCTGCATCCGGTACGTGCCGTCGTCGCGTCGCTTCTCCGGTGCGAAGGCCGGGATGGTCTCGGCGACCTTGAAGTTGTACGACACGTCGGTGACGAGGTCGCGGATGATCGGGAAGGTCCGCATCGGCGTGACGGTGACCGTCTCGCCCCGTTCGAAGGTCGACAGCCTGGTCATGCAGGTCAGCCGCGGCTTGCCGTTGATCTCGGCGCTGCACGAGCCGCACTTGCCGGCCTTGCAGTTCCAGCGCACCGCCAGGTCGCCGGACTGCGTGGCCTGGATGCGGTGCAAAGCGTCGAGGACGACCTCGCCCTCTTCGACTGGAACGGTGTACGGGACCAACTCGCCTCCCGTGGCGTCACCGCGCCAGACCTTCATATTGAGGTCGTACCCCATTCACGCCTCCTCGGGCGGTGTTTCGTATCGGCTCACTTCTCGTCGAACAGGGCGCGCAACTCGTCCGGCATGGACGGCAGCGGGACCTGTCGGACGTTCACGGAGTCACCGTCGAGCCTGCAGAGCAGGTTGATGGTGCCCCACGTGTCGTCGGTGGCGGGGTAGTCGTCCCGGGTGTGGCCACCGCGACTCTCGGTACGTTCCAGTGCGGCTCGGGCGATGCACTCCGAGACCAGCAGCATGTTGTGGAGGTCCAGCGCGAGGTGCCATCCGGGGTTGTATTGGCGGTGACCCTCGACGCTCATCCGTGCGGTCCGTTTGCGCAGCTCAGTGAGCTTGTCCAGAGCCTGCTGCATCTCCTCGGCGGTACGGATGATGCCGACCAGGGAGTGCATGACCTCCTGCAGGTCGTGCTGGACGCTGTACGGGTTCTCGTCCCCGGTGCTGGAGAACGGTGCCAGAGCATGCTCGGCGGCCGCGCGGACGTCGTCATCGCTCACACTGGCCCGCTCGCGCTTGCGCGCTGCGGCATACGCCGCGTTCAAGCCGGCGCGGCGGCCGAAGACCAGCAGGTCGGACAGCGAGTTGCCGCCCAACCGGTTGGAGCCGTGCATCCCGCCGGCCACCTCGCCGGCTGCGTACAACCCGGGGACGTCGGACTCGCCGGTGTCGGGGTCGACCGCGACACCACCCATGACGTAGTGGCAGGTCGGCCCGACCTCCATCGGCTCGGCCGTGATGTCGACGTCGGCCAGCTCTTTGAACTGGTGGTACATCGACGGCAGCCGGCGCTTGATGTACTCGGCCGGGTGTCGGCTGGCGATGTCGAGGTAGACACCACCGTGCGGCGTGCCCCGTCCGGCCTTCACCTCGGCGTTGATCGCTCGGGCGACCTCATCGCGCGGCAACAGCTCCGGCGGACGACGGTTGTTGGTCTTGTCGTTGTACCAGCGGTCGGCCTCTTCCTCGGTGTCGGCCGTCTCAGCCTTGAAGAACTCCGGGATGTAGTCGAACATGAACCGCCGGCCCTCGCTGTTGCGCAGCACACCGCCGTCGCCGCGGACCGATTCGGTGACCAGGATCCCCTTGACCGACGGTGGCCAGACCATGCCCGTCGGGTGGAACTGGACGAACTCCATGTTGACCAGGTCGGCGCCGGCGGCCAGGGCCAGCGCGTGCCCGTCGCCGGTGTACTCCCACGAGTTCGACGTGACCTTGTAGGACTTGCCGATCCCGCCGGTGGCCAGCACGACGGAGGGCGCTTCGAAGACGATGAACCGCCCTGACTCCCGCCAGTAGCCGAACGCTCCGCTGACCCGTTCGCCGTCGCTGAACAACTTGGTGATGGTGCATTCCATGAACACCGAGATGCCCAGGGCCACGGCGCGCTGCTGCAGCGTCCGGATGAGCTCCAGACCGGTGCGGTCGCCGACGTGGGCCAGCCGGGCGTAGCGGTGACCGCCGAAGTCGCGCTGAGAGATCAGGCCGTCGGGGGTGCGGTCGAACAGCGCCCCCCACTCCTCGAGCTCGTGAACGCGCTCGGGCGCCTCCTGGGCGTGCAGCTGAGCCATCCGCCAGTGGTTGAGCATCTTCCCGCCACGCATGGTGTCGCGGAAGTGCACCTTCCAGTTGTCTTCGGACCACACGTTGCCCATGGCCGCGGCGATGCCGCCCTCGGCCATCACGGTGTGCGCCTTGCCCAGCAGCGACTTGCACACCAGTGCGACCTTGGCGCCGGCGTCGTGCGCCGCGATGGCCGCGCGCAAGCCGGCGCCGCCGGCACCGACGACGACGACGTCGAAGGTGTGCCGTTCGATGCTGCTCGGGTCGGTCATGACTCCCTCACGCGTGTTTCTCCGGATCGAGGTGATCGAATGGTTACAGGAATCGCAGGTCGGACCAGGTCCCCGAGGCGAGCATCCAGATGTAGAAGTCGGTCAGCGCCAGGGTGCCCAGAGTGATCCACGCGAACTGCATGTGCCGGGTGTTGAGCTTGGAGACGAACGTCCACCACCGGTACCTGATCGGGTGCCGCGAGAAGCTGCGCAGCCGTCCGCCGGTGATGTGCCGGCACGAGTGGCACGACAGCGTGTAGCACCACAGCATGATGACGTTACCCACCAGGATGATGTTGCCCAGCCCGATGCCGAACCCGTCCTCGCCGTTGAACGCCAGGATCGCGTCCCACGTGTTGATCAACGTGATGACCAAGGCCAGGTAGAACGTGTAGCGGTGGAAGTTCTGCAGGATCAGCGGCAGCCGGGTCTCGCCGGTGTACTTGCGGTGCGGCTCGGCGACGGCGCAGGCCGGTGGGGACAGCCAGAAGCTGCGGTAGTAGGCGCGCCGGTAGTAGTAGCAGGTCAACCGGAACAGCAGCAGGAACGGCAGGCTGAACGCCGCGTACGGGATCAGCGCATGATCCGGCAGGATCGTGCCGAAGTGCGCGGCCTCGGGCGTGCAGGCCACGGAGACACACGGCGAGTAGAAGGGCGTCAAGTAGTGGAACTCCGCCACCCAGTAGTGGTCCTGCTGGAACACTCGGGCCGTGGCGTAGGCGACCCACGCCGTGAGACCGATGAACGTGACCAGCGGCGCCAGCCACCAGCGGTCAGTGCGCAGCGTCCGCTCGGCGATGCGCGCGCGCGACGGCGACTGGATTCCGGTTGGTGCGGCCATCACCGTGCGCACCCCACGATTGCGCCGGTGGCTTCGGCCACCGCAGCACGGCTGACGGACACGCCCATCACGCACCTTTCTCGCGAGCAACGAGTTCTGCGACAGACCGCAGCCTGGCACGGTCGTGGCCCTGAATCCAGTTCAACCCCCCAACGGTGGCCCATATCACGTGCCCCGATCTGCCCGGGGCCATGCTGGTGAGAGCGCTGTCCGACCAGACCTCCCGTCAGACGGCCGTCAGGCGGGAGGAATTGCGGGATATTCCGTGTCCGATCCGTTGTGATTTCGTCATTCGCCGAGGGGATTGGGTTTCAGGTCCGTAACAGCGTGCGCTGGTGTCTTGTGTGCTCGACAGCGGCGATGGTGTGGTTAGGCCACTCTCGACATGGGATCAATCCGATCCCGATCACAGCTGAGGAGTCACACCTTGACGACCAAGCGCAGGGGCGCGGCATTGTTCGCGGTGCTGACGGCGGGGGCACTTGCGCTCACCGCCTGCGGCAGCGATGACGGCGGAACCGAAGAAGAGCCTGGTGCCAACCGCACCGAGGAGCCGGCCGACGACGAAGGCACCCAACCGGGAACCATCACCGTGGCCGTCGACTCGGAGTACACCGCGTACAACGACCTCACCGCGGCGGGCAACGGCACGTGGAACGAATACGTGCACAACGGGACCAAGGGGTCGTTCTGGTCCTACGGTGAAGACGGCAGCGTCGTGCGCAACGAAGAGTTCGGCACGTACGAGAAGACCAGCGACGACCCGCTGACCGTCGAGTACACCTACGCCGACGACGCCGTCTGGTCCGACGGCGAGCCGATCGACTGTGATGACTTCCTGCTCGAGTGGGCGGCGATGTCCGGCAAGATGGTCGACGGTGAGGGTGCGAACATCTTCGATCCGTCGTCGACCAACGGCTACGCCCTCGTCGAGAAGCCGGAGTGTGCGCACGGCGACAAGACCATCACCGTCGTCTACACCGAGCCGTACATCGACTGGGAACTGATCTTCGAAGGTGGCGAGGTTCCGGCGCACATCGTCGCGCAGGAGAACGGGCTGACCTCCGAAGAGCTCGTCACGGCCATCGCCGAGGACGACATCGCCACGCTGCAGCCGGCGGCCGAGTTCTGGAATACGTTCTGGCAGTTCAACCCGGGTGAGCTCCCGCCGCCGGAGATGATTCCGTCGTCGGGTCCCTACATCCACGACTCGTGGGTGGCCGGCCAGTCGCTGACGGTGAAGGCGAACCCGGAGTGGTGGGGCACCCCGCCGAAGACCGAGACCATCGTCTTGCGTCTGCTCGACTCCGATCAGCAGGTGGCTGCGCTGCAGAACGGCGAGGTCGACCTCATCAACCCGTCGAACCCCACGCCTGACGTGGCCGCCCAGCTCGACCAGCTGGCCGAGGGCGGGCCGTACACCGTGGAGTCCGGCGGCAACCTGACCTGGAGCCACATCGACCTGCAGCAGGGCGAGGGCCGCGTGTTCGAGCCGCTGGAGGTCCGCCAGGCCTTCGCCAAGTGCGTGCCCAGGCAGCTGATCGTGGACAACCTGGTCAAGCCGGCCAACCCGGACGCGGTGGTCCAGGACCTGCGTGAGTTCTTCCCGGTGGACGAGGACTACGAGGACGCGCGCGCCCAGGCCTTCCCTGAGGACATGTACGGCGAGCTGGACATCGAGGGTGCTCAGCAGCTGCTTCAGCAGGCCGGCGTCGAGACTCCGGTCAAGGTCACGCTGATGCATGCCGACGACCCGGTGCGCAACGAGCTCGCCGCGCTGGTGAAGAGCGAGTGCGACAAGGCCGGCTTCGAGGTCACCGACTTCACCCCGCCGGACTGGGGCGAGCGGTTGACCGGCCAGCCCGGCTCGTACGACGCGACGATGTTCGGCTGGGCCGGTTCGGGCAACATCGCCTCGGGCCAGTCCCTGTACGTCAGTACCGGCGACCAGAACCCGTACGGCTACGCCAACGAAGAGGTCGACAAGCTCTGGGACGAGGTCGTCACCAGCGCCGACCGCGAGGCAGCCCGGGTGAAGCTGGCCGAGATCGAGGCGCTGCTGTGGGAGGACGTGTTCAACATCCCGCTGTACACCAACGCCAACATCTACGCCTACTCCAGCGAGATCGAGGGCGTCGTCGTCAACGCCGCGCAGACCGGGGCGACGTTCAACATGGACGAATGGTCGCGTACGTCCGGCTGAGGTAGGACGTAGCCCATGTTCATCCGATGAGTGAGGGGCCGGCGAGGGGCCTACCGCGCCGGCCCCTCACTCATGCTCTCGCGAACAGTCTGACGGTTAAGGAGCAGGTGCGCCCGTGCTCGCTTTCATCGTGCGCCGCGTGATCGCCGCGTTCGGCATTTTGCTGGCAGGGACTTTCATCGCGTATGTGCTGGTCGCCTTGTCCGGCGACCCGCTGCAACGACTACGCGAAGACAACTCGCCCGGTCGTGAGGAACGCATCGCGTCGATGACCGAGCGTCTCGACCTCGACACACCGGTGCCGCTGCGTTACGTCAAGTGGCTCGGTGGCGCCTCGCAATGCGTGTTGCCGTTCCTCGGCAAGTGCGATCTCGGTCAGTCGGTGCGCGGGCAGGACGTGTCCAGCCTGCTCGGCAACGCGATGACGTCGACATTGCAACTGATCACGGTCGCCACGATCACCGCGGCGATCATCGGCGTCATGGTCGGCATCATCACCGCCCTGCGGCAGTACTCCCGGCTGGACTACACCGCGACACTGGCCTCGTTCCTGTTCGTCTCGCTGCCGCTGTTCTGGTTCGCGGTCCTGCTCAAGCAATACATCGCGATCGACTTGAACGACTGGCTCGCCGATCCGGCCGTCTCACTACCGACGGCGGCGATCGTCGGTGTGGTCAGCGGCCTGGTCTGGGCCTCGATCATCGGTGGTGACCGACGGCGGGTGTGGACGTCGTTCGCCGGCGCGTTCGTCGTCAGCGCAGGCGGCCTGCTGGTGCTCGCCGAGACCGGATGGTTCCGCAGCCCCGGTCTCGGCCCGATCGTGGTGGCGGTGGTCGGCCTGGCCGCCGCGGTGGGGCTGACCGCCCTGCTGGCCGGGTTCCGCTACCGCAACGTGCTTTACGCCGCGCTGGCCACTGCGGTGGCGGGAATCGTCGCCAACCTGGCCCTGGACTCGGTGCTGTTCAACCCGAGCTGGGGCGTGCTGTTCCTTCTTCTGCTGCTGGCCGTCGGTATCGCTGTGGGCATCGGATACGCCATCGGCGGGATGCAGCGCCGGCAGGCGATCACCACGTCGGTGTGGGTGACCATCGTCATGGGAACGACCATCGTCGCCGACCGCATGCTCACCGCTTGGGACAATTACTTCGAGTTCGTCGACGGCCGCGTCATCGCCACGTTCGGCTCCGAGACCCCCAACTACGACGGCGGCACGTGGGGGAACCTCCTGGACACCGTGACCCACCTGGCACTGCCCACGGTCGCGCTGATTCTGGTGTCGGTGGCCACCTACAGCCGGTACACGCGGGCGAGCATGCTCGAGGTGATGAACCAGGACTACGTTCGTACCGCCCGGTCGAAGGGGTTGACCGACCGCACTGTGGTGGTCCGCCACGCGCTGCGCAACGGACTCATCCCGATCACCACATTGATGGCCTTCGACCTCGCCGGGCTCATCGGCGGCGCGGTCATCACCGAGACCGTCTTCGGCTGGCAAGGGATGGGCTTCATGTTCGTCGACGCGCTGCGCAACGTCGACCCGAACCCAGCCATGGCGTTCTTCCTGGTGACGGGCATCGTGGCGGTCCTGTTCAACATGCTGGCCGACATCGCCTACGCCTACCTCGACCCACGGATCCGGCTCGGATGAGCACCGATACGAGTAGCTCGAGCGCAGGAGGACACTCGTGAGCACACCCGTCGATCCCCGCCCCGTGGCGAGCGCCGAGGCCGAGGGGATGGCGATCGTCGCGCGCACTCAGGCCCAACTGGTGCGTCGGCGATTCTTCCGGCACCGCCTGGCCATGGCGTCGCTGGTGGTCTTCATGGCAGTCCTGCTGCTGTCGTTCAGCGCGACCGGTATCGGGCCGATACCGGGGTGGTGGAAGCACGATTACACGACGGTCGCCACGGTGGTCGACGGCGGACGGCCCACGCTGTCGGTCGTGCCGACGTTCCTCGGCGGCGACGGCGTCCACCTGGGCGAGCATCCGTTCGGCCAGGACAACAAGGGCATCGACTACTTTGCCCTGACCATGCGCGGCACGCAGATCTCGGTGATGATCGCGTTCATCGTCGGCACGCTCGGCTCGTTCATCGGGGTGCTCATCGGGGCTGCGGCAGGATTCTTCCGCGGCTGGACCGAGACGATCCTGATGCGCTTCACCGACATCATCATCATCATGCCGCTGCTGGCCATCTGCGCGGTGATCGCCAACCAGGCCGGCAACGCCGGCCCGTTCTGGCTGGCAGTGGTCATCTCGTTGTTCACCTGGACCGGGCTGGCCCGAATCGTGCGCGGTGAGTTCCTGTCGCTGCGCGAGAAGGAGTTCGTCGAGGCTGCTCGGGCCGCCGGCACGCCGGCGTGGCGGATCATCCGCAAGCACATCCTGCCCAACACGTTGGGCGTGATCCTGGTCAGCGCGACGCTGAGCCTGGCCGGGGCGGTGATCCTCGAGACGTCGCTGTCGTTCCTCGGCTTCGGGGTGAAGCCGCCGGACACGTCGCTGGGCCGGCTGATCAGTGACTATCAGAGCGCCTTCGTCACCCGCCCATGGCTGTTCATCTGGCCCGGGGTGTTCATCGTGACCATCGCCTTGACCGTGAACTTCATCGGTGACGGCCTTCGTGACGCGTTCGACCCCCGGCAGAACAAGGTGCGGAGTTAGACCATGACCCAGCCGAACCAGCCATCGCAGCCATCGTCCGACGACCCGTTCGTCGACCACCGATCCATGGGTGCGGCCGGCCCCGACCCGCTCGGCCTCGCAGAGGCTGCCGCCGGGCAGGTCAGCTCGGCCGACCGGGCGCACCTCGGCCAGCTCGGGACCTCCGCGGTCGGCACCGAGGAACTCCTGCGCGTCGACAACCTGTCGGTCGATTTCCCCACCGACGACGGTGTGGTGCACGCCGTACGCGGCGTGTCGTACAGCCTGCGTTCCGGCGAGGTTCTCGGCATCGTCGGCGAATCCGGATCGGGCAAGTCGGTGTCGTCGATGGCGGTCATGGGTCTGTTGCCGCGGTCGGCGCGTATCAACGGAAGCATCTCGTTCCGCGGCGAGAGTGTGCTGGACATGCCGCCGGCGGTTCAGCGCAGCCTGCGGGGGCGCAAGATCGCGATGATCTTCCAGGACCCGATGACGGCGATGAATCCGGTCCACACGGTCGGCGACCAGCTGGCCGAGGCGGTGCTCTCGCACGAGCTGATGCCCAAGCGCAAGGCGATGGCGCGCGCCGAGGAGGCGCTGGCGATGGTCGGCATCCCGCAGCCGAAGCAGCGCCTGCGCAACTACCCGCACGAGTTCTCCGGCGGGATGCGCCAGCGCGCGATGATCGCGATGGCCATCATCAACGACCCCGACGTCATCATCGCCGACGAGCCCACCACCGCCCTCGACGTCACGGTGCAAGCGCAGATCCTCGAGAAGCTGGTGGAGGTCAAGGACGCCATCGGCGCCGCGATCGTGCTCATCACGCACGACCTCGGTGTCGTGGCCGGGATGACCCACCGCGTCCTGGTGATGTACGCCGGCCGGGCGGTCGAGGTCGGTGAGACCGACGACATCTTCTATCGCACCCGGATGCCCTACACCGCCGGACTGCTGGGGTCGATACCGGGCTTGGACAGCGAGTCGGACGGGCGGTTACGCCCGATCCACGGCAGTCCGCCGTCCCTGATCAATCTTCCGTCGGGCTGCCCGTTCTCGCCTCGCTGCCCGCTGGCCAGCGAGCTCTGTCGCCAGGAGGAGCCTGATCTGATGGCCACGGACGTCATGGGCCACGTCGCCGCCTGCCATCACTGGCAGCGACTCGCCGAGGCCGACGACCCGACGGCGTTCTTCCGGACTGAGAGCGAGGTGTCGAAGTGACGGTCACCGACGATCGGCCGGCGGCGTCGGCCCCCGGCGGCAGCGGCGCCCATCTGCTCGAGGTCGACGACTTGGTCATGGAGTTCCCGGTCAAGGGAACCGGCTTGTTACGTAAAGTCGTCGGCCACGTGCATGCTGTCAGCGGAGTGTCGCTGCACGTCGATGCGGGCGAGACCCTCGGTCTGGTGGGGGAGTCCGGCTGCGGGAAGTCCACCACCGGGCGCGCGATCCTCCAATTGCACAAGCCCACCAGCGGCTCGGTCCGGTTCGAGGGCCAGGAGCTGACCACGCTGACGTCCAAGCAGATGCGGGCGAAGCGACGTGACCTGCAGATCGTCTTCCAGGACCCGTTCGCGTCGTTGAACCCGAAGATGCCGGTCAACGACATCGTCGCCGAGCCGATGAAGGTGCACGGCAGCTGGGGAGCCGACGGCCTCGACCGTGTCGGCGAGTTGTTGCGGCTGGTGGGGCTCAACCCCGAACACGGCAACCGCTACCCGCACGAGTTCTCCGGCGGGCAGCGCCAGCGCGTCGGGATCGCCCGTGCCTTGGCGCTGGAGCCGAAGTTGCTCGTGCTCGACGAGCCGGTCTCGGCCCTGGACGTGTCGGTGCAGGCCGGCGTGGTGAATCTGCTCGAGGACCTGCAGGACGAGCTCGGGCTGGCGTACCTGTTCATCGCGCACGACCTGTCGGTGGTCCGGCACATCTCCGACCGGGTGGCCGTGATGTACCTCGGCAAGATCGTCGAAACCGGCACGAAAGAGGAGATCTACGCCAGGCCGTCACATCCGTACAGTCAAGCGCTGCTGTCGGCGGCACCAGCTGCCGACCCGCGTGAGGAGCGGCAGCGCGAACGGATCATTCTCGCCGGCGACGTGCCCAGTCCGATCGACCCGCCGAGCGGCTGCCGGTTCCGCACCCGCTGCTGGAAAGCACAGGACATCTGTGCCGAGGAGGAACCGGCGTTGATCGATCGTGGCCAGGGCCACCCCACGGCCTGCCACTTCGCGGAGGTCATGCCCGCCGTGCGTGGTTGAGCATCACATCGGCCGGTGTGTGCCGGCCATCGTGGGGTACGCACTCATGCGATCCGACGAGCGACCCAGCCCAGCATGGTTCCGCCTGCCGACTTGACCGGCGGGCCGTGTTTTGGTCACCGTAGTGCGCGCCTCGCCACAGCGGGTGTCTGCGCGGCGAGGGCATGAGGTCGCTGAAGAAGGGATATTGATGAGTCCGCATACCGAGGATCCACCACGAGAACCGGCGCCTCCGCCGCAGAGCAATCGAGCTATCGAGGAGCAGCTGCGGTCGCACGGCGTGCGTCTCGGGCGGGGCGGTGTCGCAACCGCGGTCTTCTATCCGGCCTTCGCCATCGTGCTCGGCGTCACGCTCGTCGCCATCATCGCCCCGGAGCGCACCGGTGACGTGCTGGGTTCCATCCAGGACGGTATCGTCAGCAGGCTGGGCTGGTACTACACCCTGACCGTCGCCGGATTCGTCATCTTCGCCATCTTCGTGGGCGTGAGCCGCTTCGGCGACATCACCTTGGGGCGCGACGACGAGGAACCGGAGTTCGGCCTCCTGTCGTGGTTCTCGATGCTCTTCGCCGCCGGCATGGGTATCGGCCTGGTCTTCTACGGCGCCGCGGAGCCGTTGACCTTCGCCACCTCCGACCCCAAGCCCGGAACCACCGGGGATGCCGCCGACGTGGCCCAACTCGGGATGGCCCAGACGTTCGTGCACTGGGGGTTCCATCCGTGGGCCGTCTATGCCGTCATCGGGCTCGCCCTGGCCTACGCGATTCACCGTCGCGGCCGGCCGGTGTCCATCCGGTGGGCGCTGGAGCCGCTGTTCGGCGACCGGGTCAAGGGCAGGCTCGGCGACGTGATCGACATCCTAGCGGTCGTCGGCACCGTGTTCGGCGTCGCGACGTCGTTGGGTCTAGGGGTCCAGCAGATCAGCGCCGGTCTGGTCCACATAGGCGTGCTCGACACCGCGGACAACACCATCCTGGTCGTCCTCATCATCGTCATCACGTTCCTCGCCACCGCTTCGGTGGTCAGTGGTGTGGGCCGGGGCATCCGGTGGCTGTCGAACTTCAACCTCTCCATGGCCGGGGTCTTCCTGATCTCGGTCCTGCTGCTCGGCCCCACGCTGTTCCTGATGCGCGATTTCGTGCAGTCGCTGGGTGTGTACCTCACCGAGGTGCTGGACATCACGTTCGACGCCTCGGCCTACACCGGGGACGAGGGCCAGACCTGGCAGGGCAACTGGACCATCTTCTACTGGGGTTGGTGGATCTCGTGGGCACCGTTCGTCGGCGTGTTCATCGCCCGGATCTCCCGCGGCCGCACCGTCCGGCAGTTCGTCGCAGGCGTGCTGTTGGTGCCGACCATCGTGGGCTTCTTCTGGTTCGCGGTCATGGGTGGCACGGCGATTCACCAAGAGCTGTTCGGCGACGGCGGCCTGGTCGACCCCGACGAGGGTGTGGTCGCCGAGAACGCGCTGTTCGACATGCTCAACAACCTCCCGCTGGGGTCCGTGCTGTCGGTCATCGCCATCGTCCTCGTCGCGGTGTTCTTCATCACCTCGTCCGACTCCGGCTCGCTGGTCGTGGACATGCTGGCCTCCGGCGGCCACCCTGATCCGCCGACGTGGAGCCGCGTGCTGTGGGCCTTGCTCGAAGGCGCGGTGGCCATCGCGCTGCTGCTGGCAGGCGGGCTGGTCGCGCTGCAGGCCGGAGCCATCGCCACGGCGTTGCCGTTCAGCGTCGTGCTCATCCTGATGTGCGTGGCCGTCTACAAGGCCTTCAACCGCGAGCACCAGATCATCCTGGCCATCGAGCGTCGTGCCCGACGGCGTGAAATGGCGCAGGAAGTCACCGGTCAGCTGAGCGAGAACTTCGACGAGCACTTCGGTGAGCAGGTGGACGAGCGCATCGACTACGCGTTGACCAGCACGAAGGGCATCTGGGCCCGGGAACGCGCGCCAGTCAGTACGCTCAGCAAGGTGCGCCGTCGGCGCAAGGGTGACGGCAAAGGCGCCGACAGCTCGGACTGAACAACGGACTGAACATTC
>JAJYTA010000295.1 GCA_021793295.1 Actinomycetes bacterium | reverse complement strand
GTCTGGTCGAGTTGGTGCGCTCCTTGCGACAACGGTGAGGTGCATCGGTAATGAACGACGTGCTGACGCGGATCAGCGGCATCTGCCCGGTCCTGGAGGTTCCGTTCACTCCGGCCGGTGACGTGGACGAGGACGGTTTCCGGCGCGTGGTCGACCACGTGATCCGCACCGGCGTGAGCGCGGTGATGTTCCCCGGGTTCGCCTCGGAGTTCCACAAGCTCGACGACGCCGAGCGGGAGCAGCTGACGTCGTTGCTGCTGGACGCGACGGCACCGACCGACGTCGCGGCGATCGTCTCCGTTCCCGATCACGCCACCACCGTCGCGCTGCGGCGAGCGCGACAGGCCGTTGCCCAAGGTGCCGATGCGGTGAATCTCCTGCCGCCGTACTTCCTGTCGCCGCCTCCGCACCAGGTGCTGCACCACGTGGAGGCTGTTCTCGACGCCGTTCCCGAGACGCCGGCGATCCTGCAGTACGCGCCGGGCCAGACCGGCACCGCGCTGACCGCCGAGACGATCCACGCCCTGGCTCGCCGCCACGACAACCTGCGCTTCGTGAAGGTCGAGGCGGTGCCGCCGGGCCCGGTGATCAGTGCGATCAGCGCCGGCGAGTCGAACGTCGCATGCCTGGTCGGTTACGCAGGTGTGCAGATGCCCGATGCGCTGCGCCGTGGCGCCGTGGGCGTGCAGCCCGGCTGCTCGTTCACCGAGATCTACCTTGACATCTGGAACCGCTGGCACGCGGGACGCATCGACGAAGCGACCGAGCTCCACCGGCGGCTGTTGCCCTACCTGGCTTATTGGATGCAGGACGTGGAGCTGATCGTGCAGGCCGAGAAGACGATCTCGATGCGCCGCGGCCTGATCGACGACGACCACTGCCGGTCTCCTCGGCGTCCGCTCGACGCCGAGGAGACCGCGATGGTGCAGCGATTCCTCGATGAATTCCGCGACCACTTCAGGTGAGCGGCCAGATCAGTCGAGCAGTTCGCCTGCCCACTCGGCGTACGCGCCGTGCTCGCGTGGGTAGTCGACGAGACCCTCGCGGTAACACCACACGATGTTGTTCGCCTCGCCTTCGAGACCGCCGCCGCGATTCATGCTCTGGCTCTCGGGACGGTAGGTCTCGCCCGGCAGGTCGCGCCCAGTCGGCATCCGGATGCCGAAGCGTTCGCGGGTCTCGTCCTCCACCGCTCGGGCCAGATCCTCGCCCAGGTCGAGCGAGTCGAGCAGGCGCTGCTCCACGTAATCGGTGAGCAACTCATGGGCTGCGGCGTCGCGTCCGGCCCGCAGCTGCCCGAGTGCCCGTTGCTGAATCCGGCGCTGTTCGCGCAGCAGCGTGCGTTCGAAGGCCTCGATGTCGGCGGTCACGGGGAACAAGAACGCCTCGGGATTCTCACACGTGTGGTACATCAGCCGCTTGAACGTCCGGGTGGCGTAGCGGGTGGCCTCCAGCGGCGCGTAGTCGGCGGCGACATGGGTCGACGCGGCCCCGCTGGTGAGGTAGCGATGCTGCTTGAACTCCGGCGGGACGTCGTCGGCGCCGATGTAGATCGGGACGTACGGCGTCGTCACTGCGCCGGTGACGGCGGTCCAGAGCACCCGGAGCTCGTCGTGTTCCACGTCGCGCAGCTGAGCCACCTGACCGTAGCCGGACCGGTCGTGCGACCACCTGGGGTCGCGCACGTAGGCCAGCATGTCCTCCAGGGACACTGGTGCCAGTTCCTCGGCCAGTTCGCTCTCGAGTTCGGCCTGGACGTTGTTGCCCCACGGGTGGGTCGCCGTCACCTCGCGTTCGTTCGGCTGCCAGCCGGCGTAGATCTCCTGCGGATCGAACGTGTCGCTGGTGCTGGGGTCGAACCAACCCTGCTCGACGGCGAAGTCGACGAAGTTGTCCGAAGCCAGGTACTCGTCGGGGTGGTTCTCGAAGTCCACCGGGAAGGGATTGAGGTAGCCCGGGTAGGACACTCGCGCCTCGTCGGGCCCGAGCCGCTCGGCTGCCCACAGGCCCTGGTTGCCGCCGTAGTTGATGAAGACCCAGCCTTCGTTCTCGTCGGCGAACAGGTGTGAGTTGCCGCCATAGCTGGAGTAGCCGTACTCGTCGATCAATCCGCCGACGATCTCGACGGCTTCGCGCGCGGTCGTGGCGCGCTCCATCGCGATCCTGGCCAGGTCGCTGTAGTTGGGGCCGGTCTGCGTCGGCTCGGTGAATTCGAGCAGCCGCTCGCTCGTGGGCGACCAGATGTCGCGCGCAGCCACGCCGTGCTCGTTCAACCCGCCGTTGGTCAGCGGCGCCGGGAACCCGGCGAACTCGGAGTAGTTCGATGTGATGTACCGGCTCGTCTGCCGCGCCTGGGGGATCTCGATGAGCTCACCGGGCATCTGGGCATCGTCGGTGATGCCGACCGTCGTCGTCGCGCCCTCGGGGAACTGCTGCGCCGGCACGATCTCCAGCCAGTGACTCGACGGTTCGTGGCCGAACCCACCGAGCAGGACCGAGCCGTCCTCGGTGAGGTTGCGCCCGACGTAAAAGCCAATGCTCTTGGTCGGGGCGTCTGCCTGCAGCGCTGCCCGCAGGTCGCGCGCTTCGGACTCAGGCTCGGCGTCGTCCCCGACTCCAGCCGCCCCCGCGGCCAGGGGGAGCGCGAGCACGCTCGCGGTCGCACCGGTGACAATATGTCGCCAGGTGCCTCGTGCACGTACGTCACCCATCACATGCCTCCTGCTCATTTCGTGGCGTATGCCGCCAACCGGAAAGCCTAACTTAGGTCACATTCCGCCCGGTTCCTGGTCTCTCCTGCTGCCGTCCATGCAGCCCAACGGTGCAGGTTGGGGCGCAATTCATGGCCAGGGGTTGACGCTGTGGTGAGCCAGCTGTCACGATAAGTCCTGCCGGACGACGTATGCCCGGATTCGTCCTCACTCGATCCGATGGCGAACATTCCGGCGTTTCTGCTCATGTCGAGCGCACCGGTCGTTGTCTGTCTTCGACACCCTCATTCCGGCGCCGAGTCTCGAACCGCATGCGCGGCTGCCTAGCGGCGGTCATGACGTCTGTCCCCGGAGGTGTTCATGGCGGCCGAGAGCGTTCCTCTGGTGAATGTCGTCACAGCCAATGTCGCGATCGTTCTGGTCATTGCCGCGGCCATGGTTCACGTGGGGCGAAGATTGTCTCAACCGCCGGTGGTCGCGGAAATCGCCGCCGGCCTCATGCTC
>JAJYTA010000089.1 GCA_021793295.1 Actinomycetes bacterium | reverse complement strand
ATGGACTGCTCGGACTGGATCGCGATGATGATCAGCGCCGTCGACGGCGGAATGAGCACGCCCAGCGTCCCGCCGATCGCGACACTCCCACCGGACAGCGCGGGGTTGTACTTGTACCTCTTCATCTCCGGCAAGGCGACGGCGCCCATCGTCGCCGTCGTCGCCGAGTTGGAGCCCGAGACCGTCGAGAACCCGATACTGGCCAGAACCGTGGTGGCGGCGACGCCGCCGGGCAGCGAGCCGATCCACTTGTAGGCCGCGGCGTAGAGCCGTTCGCTGATCCCGGCGCGGAAGGCCACCTGGCCCATCAGCACGAACAACGGGATCACCGACAGTCCGTACGACGTGAACTGCCGGTAGGTGTCGGCCGCCAGCAACTGCATCGCCGCCGGCAACCCGATCATGTAGGCCGATCCGCCGAGCCCGACGAGCATCAGTGCGAACGCCACGGGCATCCGCAGCGCCAGGACGGCGAGCATGGCCGCGATGCCGATCAGCGCGACGAGTGTGAAGCTCACGACAGGCTCCCTTGGGTGGGTGCGGCGACAATGCTCACCAGATGGCTTCCGGCGTGCTGGAGCGCAGGTTCCGGCGGATGGCCAGCAGGTCGGCCACCAACGCCAGTGCGAGCCCGGCCACGCCGACGGCCAACGCCAGCGCCATGGGCCAGAACGGCATCCGCAGCGACTCGGTCACCGCGCCTTCGTCGCGCAGGTTGAGGCTGTACGACACCAGCTGCTGCGTCAGCAGGACGAACAGGACGGCGGCGATCGTCGTGATGATCGCCCCGACGACGAGCTGGACGCGCACCGGTCGCCGGGTCATGAACAGGTCGACGGCCACGTGCGTCCGGCTGCGCTGCGCCGCCGCCAGCGCCAGGCCGTTGACGAGCACGGCGAGCAGCCCCACGAGCTCGAACGTTCCGTGGTACGGGGTGGCGATCTGGCGCAGGGCGATGTTGCCCACCGTGAGCGCGACCATCAGCAGCAGCGCGACCCCGGCGGCCCCGGCGAGCGCGTCGGTGACGGCGTCGATACGGCTGCGCGGTGCGCCGGCCGCCTCGGTCTCGCCGCTCACGCGTCCGGCCCGAACTCGGCGGTGTACTGCTCGCGCAGTTCACGCATCCGGTCGAGTACGTCCTGCGGCTCGAAGCCGTTTCCTTCGACGTCGGCCATCCAGTCGTCGATCAGGCCGGTGACGGCGGCGTCCCAAGCTTCCTTCTCCCCGGCGTCCAGCTCGACGGTCTGCACTCCGTGCTCCGCTGCAGCCCAGTCGAGGGCGCCGCCGACGTTCTGCTCGTCGTGGAACTCCGAGGCGAACTGCGTCATCTCCGGGCGCAGCTCGTGGATCACGTCCTGCACGTCCTCGGGCAGCGCGTCGAAGGCCTCTTGGTCCATGACTGCCACGAAGGTGTTGGAGATGCCGAAGGCGTAGTCGGTGACGTAACTGACCTGCTCGGCGAGGCCGAAGTCCTTCAGCACCTCACGAGAGGACATGTAGCCGTCGAGCACACCGGTCTGCAGCCCTTCGGCCACCTCCGGCATCGGCATCCCCACCGGCGAGGCGCCCAGCGTGGCCAGGGACGGCACCCCGGCGCCGGCGCTGCGCAGCTCCAGACCGGCCAGGGCCTGTCGGCTGGTCACCGGTTCGTTGCTCTGGATGTAGGCCGGCTCGGTCGTGAACGCCGTGATGATCTCGTAGCCGTCGAACTCGGCCGGCTCGAACTCCTCGAGCATGTCGAGCATCGTCTGGCTGGCCACCTGCGAGTTGGGGAAGCCCACCGGCAACGACAGCGCCGAGGTGAACGGGAAGCGCCCCACGTCGTAGGCCGGCGAGTCCATACCGACGTCGACGATGCCCTCGCTGACGCCGTCGAAGATGTCGCCGGCGCCGAGCAGCGTCCCACCGGGGAACAGCTCGACCGACACGCGGCCGTCCGTGCGTTCGTTCAGCTCCTCGGCCCACTCCTCCATCTGCACGCCGGGGAAGGAGACCGCCGGGGCGAAGAAGGCGTAGCGCAGCGTGATCTCAGCCTCGCCGTCCTCCCCGCTCGTCTCGCCCCCGAGTGCCCCGCCGCCGCACGCGGCGAGCATGCCCCCGGCGGCTAGCATGGCCAGCAGCCGCATTCGGACGAGCTTCGAGCGTGTCATCGCTCCGACCTCCCTGGTGCGCCGGCGGAAATGTGCCGATTCGAACGAGCGCTATGGGCCGGGGACGCTACCGGCAGTTCGCGGCGGGCGGGTTCACCCGATCGGGTACATCCGGACGACGAGGTGGCCGCGGGTGATCGCGGCGAGCAGCACCGGCCCGGAATCGATCACTGACGTCGCGCTGACACGGCGCCGACGTGGCGCTCTGGGGCATTGACCGCGCCGGGCGCGACGGTGAATCCTGCGGAACACCCCTGCGCCTACGGACAGGGTCGACATGACCGAGCCCGAGGTGGTTGAGCATGAAACCACGTGCGCACGCAGCTCAGGACGCCAGACATCGCTTCGCCAGTTCGCTTCAGGCTGCGCTGACACTCGAGGAAGTCGAGAACGTCTTCCTCGAGGCGGCCAACGACGTCATCCCGGCCGGCGGTTTCGGGCTGTACCGCTTGGACGCCGACTCCGGCTCGGTGGTCGGTATGCGTGCTGAGGTCGAGACCGACTTCTTGGACGACTACGAGGACTACGGCCGCGCGGACGACCCGGTGCTGGACTTCGTCGTCGAGCAGCGCCGCCCGATCGACTCCTCGCGGGTGGTCGCGCCGCAGCGGTGGGCTGAATGCGGCGCCCGCTGGGCGCTGGGTGTCGGCGGATACGCCCATTCGCTGGAGGCGCCGGTGACCGTCGCCGGCACGTTCTTCGGCACGATCAACTTCGCCCGCTCCGCCGCCCAACCGGCGTTCAGCGACAGCGACCTGGTCTCCGCCCGGCTGGCGAGCGAGCAGCTCGGTCTGGCGGCCGAGCGGGCGCTGCGGTTCGAGCACACCGGCCGGCGCGCGAGCATGCTTGAACGCGCCCTCGACCGGGTACCCGAGGCGATCGTGGTGACCGACCTCGACGCACAGGTGCTCTTCCGCAACCGCAGCGCGCGCAAGGAGCCCAGTCTCGGCGGGCCGGCCGGCAACCCCGTGGACGAGAGCATCGCCGCGGCCATGACGGAGTTCCGCCTGCACGGCAAGCGTGTTCACACCCGGAGCGTGCGCGACAACGCCACCAACCAGCAGCTGATCGTGAAGTCCTACCGCCTCTCCGACAACGACGACGCCGCGGTGACGCTCATCTTCACCTGCGCCGACGCCCAGGCCGAGCGGCTTCCGGTGTGGGACGTGCTGTCCAAGCGCGAGCAGGACATCGCCGAACTGGTCAGCCAGGGCTTGACCACGAAACAGATCGCCGAGCACGCCTTCGTCAGTGAGAACACCGTCAAGCAGCACCTCAAGCGAGTCTTCGCCAAGACCGACGTCCGCAACCGCGCCGAACTTGTCCAGCTCATCTGGTCCTCCGGGCGGCGCACCGGCCCGGAGGCGGAATCCGGCTCCTGACCGCGAGCGTCGCCCTGCGACGGGCGCGCCCGCGGTCAGGTGGCGGTCAGTGGCCGTGGAAGTCCTGCTCGGCCCAGTAGCCGACCACCGTCGGGTCGATCTTGGCGTCGACCACCATCGGCCCGTCCCGCCGCCCCAGCCAGGCCGCGACCGGCTGCAGATCCTCGATTCGCTGCACCGTGACCGCGTGCGCGCCGGCTCCGCGCGCCGCCGCCGCGATGTCGGTCGGGGGGAAGCGCACCAGGTCCAGCGCCGATCCGGCATCGGCGAAATGATGGACCTCCGCGCCGTAGGCGGCGTCGTTGTACACGATCACCAGGACGGGCAGCTGGAGGCGGACCAGCGTCTCCAGTTCGGCCACGCTCATCAGGAACCCGCCGTCCCCGGCGGCCAGGACGGTCAGCCGGTCGGGCCGGGCGACCTGCGCGCCGACCGCCGCGCCCAACCCCAGCCCGATGGACTGGAATCCGGAGCTGGTGAAGACGAAGCCGTGCGGGTCCGGCACCGACCAGCAGGTCACCGGCCAGCCGAGGAAGTGCCCGCCGTCGACGACGACGGTGCGGGCCGAGGGAAGCATGCGCTCCAGTTCGCCGGACAGCTCGGCTGGGTGAACGACGCTCTGGCTCGCGACGGTCAACGGCTTCGGCGGCGCCGTATGGTCGCCGGCCCGGATCCGCGCCGCCACTGGTGGCCGCCGCCATCCCCGAGGCTGTTCGCCCGGCTCTCCCAACGCCTCCAGGACCGCCTGCGCGGTCTGGTCGCCGTCGCCCAGCACGGCGAGGTCGACGCGGTCGGAAAGCCCGAGCGCCGTCGGCTCGACGTCGACCTGCACCACCGTGGCATCCGGGGCGAACAGCCGCCCGCCTCGCGTGGTCCACGTGGTGAAGGAGCAGCCGAAACCGACGACCACGTCCGCCTCACCCATCAACGCGGCGGCGGCGTCCGAGGCGAACCCGCCGGCGATTCCGAGCGTCCACGGGTCACCGGCGAACAAGCCGTTGGCCACGGCCGTGTTGGCCAACAGCGCTCCGGTCCGCTCTCCCAGCCGGCGCAGCGACGGCCCGGCCCCGGACACCACCGCCCCTCGCCCGGCCAGGATCAACGGTCGTTCGGCGGAGTCCAGCACGCCGGCGATCCGGCTCAGCTCGTCCGGCGCCGGGCTGGGCCGCTGCGCCCCGATCACCGGCGCCCGGGCACGCGGCTGGGCGGGTGCGGGCGCGGCTTGCACGTCCAGCGGCATGGTCAACACGACCGGGCGGCGCTCGACGAGCGCTCGCCGGTACGCCCGCGTCGTGTCTTCGACCACGGACTCCGGGCGATGGAGTTGCTCGCAGATCGCCCCGGTGCTCTCGATCAGCCCCGTCTGGTCGACGTAGAAATTCGACCTGGTGGCGCCCGCCGACGTCTGCCCGGCCAGCACCAGCAACGGCGTGCGGCTCTTCACTGCGTCCACCAGGCCGGTCAGCGTGTTCGTCAGCCCGGGCCCCTGGTGCACGCTGCACACGGCGACCTCGCCGGTGATGCGAGCGTACGCGTCGGTCATCGTGATCGCGCCGCCCTCGTGCCGGGCGCCGACGTAACGCGCCCCCGCGGCCGTCAAGGCCGCCGTGGCCACGAAGTTGCCGCTGCCGACGACGCCGAACACCTGGCGTACGCCGAGGTCGGCCAGCGTCGAGCCGACCAGCGCGCCGGCCGTTGGCGTCGTCATGCTCGCACCTCCTGCAGCGCGGTCCAGATGCGGTCCGGCGTGAACGGCATGTCGAGGTCGCGGACCCCGACTGGGCGCAGCGCGTCCATGACCGCGTTCGCCACGGCGGGCACCGATCCGATCGCGCCGCTCTCACCGATGCCCTTCACCCCGATCGGATTGACCGGCGTCGGCGAGGACACACTCGCGGTACGGATCGCCGGCATCTGCCGTGCGTTCGGGACCGCGTAGTCCATCAGCGACGAGGTCATCGGCTGCCCGTCGGGGGCGTAGACGACCCGCTCGTGGAGCGCCTGGGCGATGCCCTGCGCCACGCCGCCGTGCACCTGGCCCTGGGCGACCACCGGGTTGATGACGGTGCCGCAATCGTCCACGGCGACGAAGTCGGTGATCTCGACGCGGCCGGTGTCGCGGTCGACCTCGACCACGCAGGCGTGGGTACCCGACGAGAACGTGTAGTTCGGCGGGTCGAAGTACGCGACCGCGTCCAGGCCGGGATCCTCACCGTCGGGCAGCGGCTTCATCAGCATCAACGCCTTCGAGGCCAACTCGGCGAAGCCGATCCTGGTCGACGGGACACCGCGGACTTGATACCCGCCATCCGCCTGCTCGATGTCCTTCTCGTCGGCCTCCAGCAGGTCAGCGGCCCGGCGGCGCGCCTTGGCCACGACTTTGCGGCAGGCCAGCAGGACCGCGGCACCGCCGACGGCCGCGCTGCGCGAGCCGAACGTGCCGAAGCCGAACGGCGAGGTGTCGGTGTCACCGTAGGTGATGGTGATGTCGTCGTACGGGATGCCCAGCGCGTCGGCGGCGATCTGGGCGAAGGTCGTCTCGTGCCCCTGTCCGTGCCCGCAGGTACCCAACGCGATGGCGACCTTGCCCGACGGGTGCACCTGCACCGACGCGCTCTCCCACAGCCCGGGCGAGCCTTCCATGGCCGCGATGGCCGACGGCGTCACCCCGCCGATCTCCACGTACGACGCGATCCCGACCCCGATCAGCCGGCCGTCGTCGGTGCCATGGCGCTGCAGGGCGCGCACGTCGTCGTAGCCGATCTCGTCCAGCGCCGTCTGCAGCGCGGCGGCATAGTCGCCGCTGTCGTAGTCCAGCCCGGTCGGCGTGTGCCACGGGAACGCATCGACGGTGACGTAATTGCGCCGGCGCACCTGCGCCGGATCGTGCCCGAGTTCGGCGGCGACCTCGTCGATGAGCCGCTCGGTGTAGTAGGTCGCCTCCGGTCGCCCGGCTCCGCGGTACGGGCCGGTCGGCGTGGTGGTGGTGAAAACCCCGACGATCTCCACGTCGATGGAGCTCATGACGTAGCTCTGCGGCAGCAGCGGGCCGGTACGCCCGATGATCGTTCCCGAGGAGTTCGGATAGAGGTAGCCGCCCATGTTCCCGAGAATCCGCCCGCGCATGGCGGTGATGACACCGTCGTCGTCGAAGGCGACTTCGAGGTCGGCTACCTGGTCGCGCCCGTGCGTGGTGGCCAGGAAGCTCTCGGTTCGTTCCTCCACCCACTTCACCGGGCGGGCGAGCAGCTTGGCGGCGTAAGCCACCGCGGCCTCGTCCGGGTACATCGGCTCCTTCGCGCCGAACGCGCCGCCGACGTCACCGGCGTCGACCCGGATCAGGTGCTCGGGCATGCCGAGAACCTGGCCGATGAACCACCGGGTGTGGTGCGGACGCTGGGTGGTGATCCAGACGTCCATGGTCTGCTGGTGCGCGTCGTACGCGGCGATCATGCCCCGGGGCTCCATGACGAACGGAGCCACCCGGTGGTTGACCAACCGGCGGCGCAGCCGATGGGGTGCGGCCGCGAACGCGGCCTCGGTGTCGCCCCCGGTGTACGGAACCCGGAAGCAGACGTTGTCCGCGAAGCCCTCGTGGATCACCGGTGCACCCTCGGTGATGGCTTCCTCCACCTGGCACACGGCAGGCAGCGGGTCGTAGGAGACGCGTACGGCTTCGGCCCCGTCCGCGGCGATCTCGGGTGTTTCGGCGACGACCACCGCGACCGGGTCACCGACCCAGCGCACGGTGTCGGCGGCTAGGACGGGCAGCTCCGGCAGTGCGACGCCCATGCTCGGTGGTTGCCGGATGAGCGGGATGGGGTTGACGTCGCGCAGGTCAGCTGCGGTGATCACCCGCACGACGCCGGGGATCTCGTCGGCCGCTGCGGTGTCGATGCCTCGCACCCGCGCATGGGCGACGTCGCTGCGGACGAAGTGGGCATAGAGCTGCCCGGGCAGGGTGCGGTCCTCGAGGAAGCGGCCGCGCCCGGTCAGGAAGCGGGGATCCTCGCGCCGCCGGATTCCCTGGCCGACCAGCTTCTCGCCGCTGTGACTCATGCCCTGCCTCCATCGGTGTTCACCACGACGCCGGTCACGATGCGCGCGGCCACCGGATCGGCCAGATACACGTAGGCGCCGGCGTGGTCGCCCGGGTGCGCAACGGCCTGGAGCAGGTTGCCGGCCCGGATCCGCTCGTCTCGCCCGGCCACCCGGTCAGCCGTCATGTCCTGGCCGAGCGCGGTGAGCCCGCCCAGTTTCGTGGCCGACGTCCCCCCGGGCGCGACCGCGTTGACCCGGACCTCCGGGGCCAGGTCTCGCGCCAGGTGCGACACGACGCCGCGCAGGGCCCACTTGGACGAGCCGTAGAGGACGCCGCCGCCTTCGGGGTAGAACGCCGAGCCCGACGACGTCAACGTGACCGAGCCGCTCGCCGCGCGCAGGCCGGGATAGGCGAGGTTGATCGCCAGCAGCGCGCTGAGCACGTTGGTCTGCCAGATCTCGGTCCCGGCCGCGACCAGGCGGTCCGGGTCGAGCTCGCGCAGCGAGGCGTAATAGTCGAACACGCCCACGCAACAGGTCAGGTGATCGAGGCGGTCGCCGCCAGCGGCCGCCAGGGCCTGCTCGATCGCGCGCGCGTCGGTGGCATCACCGCACACCACCTCGACGGCCGCGCCGAGATCGCGACGAAGTCGCTCGGCGTGGTCGGGTGCGCGTTCCAGCACGGTCACCCGCGCACCCTCGGCCACGTAAGCGTCCACGACGCCCCGCCCGATGCCGGACCCGCCGCCGGTCACCACGATCGAGCGGCCCGCCAGGCGAGCGCTCATCCTCCCGGGGTCCGCTCGAGCATCGCCGAGAACGTCTCCGTCGGCTGATAGCTCAAGCAGTCCAGCTCGACGGCGTCCAACTGGACCCGGGTACCGCGCCGGGGCGACCAGATGTCCAGGCGCACCCCGTTCCGGGTGTACACACGGGTCACGACGACGTCGGCGAACTCGTTGGCGATGATGATCGGGCCTTCTTGGCCGCCGTCGCGGGGTACCTCGTCCAGCAGCGCGCCCGGCGCCGGCCACGGCCCGGCCGGCGTGCTGTCCTGGACAGCCGATTCCTCGTCCACGTTGGCTCCTTTCGCCCGCGGGCGTTCAGATGAAGATCGACATGTTGTGGGCGTTGACGACCGCCTGATCGAGCGCGGCCCACCGGTGCACGATCAGCCAGCCGCCGCCGTCGCGTCGCACCACGTCACGTCGCTGGGCGGAGAACAGGCTCGGGGTCGTCTCGTCTCCCCGGCTGCGATAGACCAGGCAGTTGGACAGCACCCGGAACTCGTCCGCGCGCTCCGTCGGCTCGACCAGGATGTTGGTGATGAAGTGCCTGGTCCGCGACGCCGGCTGCTCGGACCAGGCGAAGTCCGTCTCCAGCCGCTTGACCCGGACCTCCAAGGTCTCCTTGGTGTCGTCGAAGATCCGCGAGTTGGGCGAGAGCTCCCATTCCGAGAGCTTCTCGCGCGTCACGCGGACCGGGATCTCGTAGCGGGCGTCTTCGGCGAAGGCCGTCAGCCAGTCCCGGAATCGCTGTTCGTCCAACGCCAGCGACTCCCGATAGAGGAAATCCTTGATCGACTCGCGGGTTTCGCGGTCGACCTCAGCTGCCTGCAGAGTCATGTCATTCCTCTCTGGTCAGGTAGTCCAGCCAGGTCGACCACAGGTTGCGGAAGTTGGTGTCGGTGACGTATGGCGACACTGCGTGCCCCGGGCCGGGGAAGTCCTCCAGCTTGGGCCGCTCCAGCCCCATGACGTAGGGGAACTCCACATCACGCGCCATCGTCGAGCCGGCGGCCCGGGTGACCTTGATCCAGTTCTCGAAGTCGTCCTGCTCGAACGTTCCGGCCTGCCCGAACGTCAATGTGTAGGCCTTGTACGCGGCTTCCTTGTACTCCTCGGAGGCGTCGGTGGGCACCAGGCACCACGACCACATCTCCATCCGGCCCGGGCCGATCGGATGCCACAGCCGCATGGTGCAGAACCGCACCCCCGGCTCGCCCGGATCGAGGCTGAACGGCTGGATCAGGAACGACAGGTTGGGAAACACCGACCCGACCGCCGTGCGGGTCTTGGAGAAGATCTCCAGCTGTTCCGGGGACAAGCTCTGGTGCATCTGCTCCACCAGCTCGTCGGGATAGCCGAAGAACGCCGGCATGCCCGGGGTGTGCCCCAACCCGATGGCGTGCCCCTTGTTCGGGATGTTGACCGCCCAGCCTTCGCTGTGGGTCGACCCCGACGACGGGAAATACCCGAGATGGAAGCCGAACTGGTGGGCCACGGGCGTGTGGTAGCCGTCGCCGGAGAAGTTCTCCGCGCAGATCTTCCAGTCCGTCTCGGCCACCCAGTGATCCGGCGGGCCGTGGACCTCGCTACCGCCCAGGCCCTGCTTGAGGTAGATGTCCAGGTAGAACTGGAATCCGCCGAGGTAGTCCTCCAGGTCCGGCGCCTGCGGGTCGATGGTGCCGAAGATCAAGCCCGCGTACGTCTCGGTGCGGACCTTGACCAGTCCCCACTGGCTGCGATCGAGCTGGCCCTCGTAGCCCTCCTTGAACATGGGCACGCCGATCAGCTCACCGGAGTTCTTGTACACCCAGCCGTGGTAGGAGCAGCGGAAATGCGAGGCGTTGCCCATCTCGGACTTGCACATCATGTTGCCGCGGTGACGGCACATGTTGAGGTTCGCGGTGATGTTCCCGTGCTCGTCGCGCACGACGATGATGCTGTTGTTCGCGATGTAGCGAACGACGTAGTCGCCCTTCTTCGGGATCTCGGTCTCGTGGGCGAGGAAACACCACGCCTTCGAGAACAGCTTGTCCTGCTCGAGATCGAAGATCTCCTGGTCGTTGAAGATGCGTGCGGGGACCCGCCCGCCTGGGATGCCCTCCCGCATCTCCCCCAGCAGCTGCCGGAGGCCGGGGCTGATCGTGGTTGTGCTCATCGGTCACACCCGTTCCGTGTGGGTCCTGCCCAGCCGCTCAGCGACCTCCTTGACCACCTGCTTGTAACGGCCGATGTGGTCCTTGGTGTCCTGGACGTGCCGGTCGGGGACGAACTCGTCGGTGTAGGGCGGACGAGACTTGCCGACGTGGATGTAGCCGGCCTCGTTCACCCGGATCTTCTCCAGCGGGACGTTGTACTTGGCGAACTCCATGAAGTCCTGCCCGACGAGGAACGGCTCGTGCGCCCAGCGCAGCCGCTCGGTCAGCCAGGTGGCATCGTCCATGCGGCCGTCGCGCAGCGCATCGCGCAACGCCAGCACCGGCGCCGGACCACAGGCCGTCGTCGACGACCACGCCATCCCGACCAACTCCTCGCCGTACATCTGCCAGGCCGGGAGCCAGTCGGTCTCGATCGGCATCAGCGGGAACGAGGTCTGTGTGTGGGCCATGTCGTTGTGGTAGCGGAAGCCCACGGACGCGCCCCCGGCATACTTGACGGCGACGACCTGCGGCAGGTCGATCAGTGTCCGGTAGACGCTGCGCGGGATGATGCCCCGGAACGCCGCGGTGTTGTCGTAGACGACGATGGCCTGCTCCGGCACCGCCTCGGTGACGTCGCGGTAGAACCGCTCCATGACCGGGCCGGTCATCTCGCCCCACATCGGCCGCCCCAGCAGGGTGCCGGTGACGCCGAGATCGGCCAGGAAGCGCATCCGGGCGACGGTGTCGCGCGTGTTCAGCGTGGTGGTTCCGATGAACAGCCGGAAGCCGGGGCTGGCGGCCTCGGCGGTCTCGGCGGCGCATGCCGCGAAGGCCTTCCACTCCTCGAGGGTGAGAGTGGCGCATTCGCCCAGCGTGCCGTTCAGCGCGATGGCGTCGACGCCGTCGGCGATCAGGGTGCGGATCATCCGCTCGGTCTCGGCCAGGTCGACGGTGTCGGTGGCGTCGACCCGATCGGCACCGGGCAGCGCCGGCGTCGGCGGGTAGGCCATCACGCCGCGCATGTCGGGTCCGGTGACGTCGGGCAGCTTGGTCATGGTGTCTGTCCTCCAAGTGTGGTGCGCAGAGAGGTGTGGTGCGCAGAGGGCGGTGCTCAGAGCCGGGCGGCGGTGACGGCGGTGCCGGTCAGCCAGGCGGGGACGGGCTCGTAGACGAGCGTGTCGAACGCGACCCCGGCGGCTCCCGCGGCAACCAGCCAGGTGCGGATTTCGTGGGCGCCGTTGCCGGCGACGTCGATCTGGTCCTGGGTGTAGTCGGTGAGCCGGCGGGGGTCGCCGCTGGCCAGCCGGTCGAGGAAGTCGCGATCGAAGTCCTCGTTGATCGTGCCGGACTCGGGCATGCCGACCCAGTGCGACAACCCGCCGGTGCCCAGCACCACGACGCGTTGGGCCGCGGTCTGCGCCTCGACCGCCGACCGGATCATCCGGCCGAAGTCGTAGCAGCGCTTCGCAGTGGGCCACGGCGGATTGACGCCGTTGACGATCACCGGAACCAGCGGGATCGTCGAGTCCGGGTCGAGGTGTTTCAGCGGCACGCAGAAGTTCTCGTCGAAAGCGAGCCCGCCCTCGACCAGCGCGGGGTCGAACTCCGACTCGAGGGCGTGCCGGTAGAGGTGGGCGCCGAGGGCGGCGTGGCCCGGGTAGTCGTGCTGGTCGACGCCCAGAAAAGCGCCCATCTCCGCGGTCACCGGGCCGAGATAGGAGCCCGCCGTGCCGATCGCGAACGCGGGAAGGTTGCCCAGGAAGAAGTTGGTGAAGTGCTCCACCGACACGGCGATGATCGCATCCGGGCGCAGCTCGGTGATCCGGTTGCGCACGTCGGCGAACGCGCCCTCCACGGCAGCGCGCTGCGCCGGCTCGGCGCGTTCGGGAAAGCCGGTGATGCCGGGCGAATGCGAGGCGGTGAATGCTCCGACGATCTGTCCCATGTCCTGTCCCATCAGCTGATCTCCCCGCGGAGCCGGGCGTAGTACTCGGTTCGGTCGACGCCGATCTGCAGCGCGCAGAAGTAGAGGAGGTACGGGTTCGCGCCGCGGTCGTAGAGGGTCTTGAAGTCCAGCGAGCGCATCGCGGTGCGTTCGGTCCCGGCGATGCCGTACTCGTCGAGCACCGTGTCGGGGTCGGCGCGGAACCGCTGCGCGAGATCCAGGTCTTTGCGGACGTCCCAGAGCAGCTTCTGTAGGTCGTACACGCCGATCACCTCGTTCCTGCGTCGATGACGTACACGGCGGGCAACGGCGGCTGCGCTGGTGGCGCCGCGGACGGGTGGCCGGCCCGAGCTCGCCGCCCGAGAAGGAAGGCGATCACCAGGCCGGCGAGTGCGCCGATGGCCATCAGCCCGCGATGGCCGGTCGTGGCGCGCAGCAGAGTCAGGGCGTCCAGCGCGTTGTCGTCGCGCTGCTGCTCCCGGGTGTCGGCACGGTTGGACGTGGTTGACTCGGACCCGGTCGCGATGTGCTCCGGCGCAGCTGCCAGCACCTGCTGCGGTGCGTCGCCTCGGGTCATCTCATGGCACAGGCGATCAGCGAACTGGTCGATGATCGTCCCAGCCACCTCGTTCACCAGGCCCCGACCGAACTGGGCCGGCCGCCCGGTGAGGTCGAGGTCGGTGACCAGCGCGACGCGCGTGCCGTCGCTCGTCGACTCCAGTGCCGCCGTGACGCTGGCCTGCGCCGTTCCGGACCCACGGGTCTCCTGCCCGGTCGCGACGATCACCAGCCGCCGCTGATCACGGTCCTTCTCCTTGATCTGGGCCTCGCCCCGGTAGGTCAGGCGCAAGGGGCCGACCTTGAGCGTCACCCGGCCGGTGAAGACGTCGCCGTCGACGTGATCGAGCATGGCGCCGGGCATGCACGGCGCGATGCGTTCCACGTCGAGCAGGGCGTCCCAGGCCTGGTCGAACGGGATCGGGAGCGTGAACTCGTGGTGGAGTTGCATCACACAACCTCTGCTGCGGCGATCGATGTGCCAGAGACGCTAGGCGCGCGAGCCCCGCCGCCGCGTTACCCCTCCGGGTCAATTCGCCGATCAGCACGGGCAGGAGCGGCAGGCACTTGGCCTACGGATGACCTCCGCTGGGCCAAGACGTGCGCGGACGACCACGGCGTCAGGTGCGCACCCGCGCCTTGACGCAGCATCGGCCCGGCTCGGGCTCCAGGTGGGCGTCGACCTGGTGGCACTCGAGACCGTCCACGACGCCCTGCACGTAGGCGTGATTGAGACCGCACACGAGCGCGGTGTGTGTCTGGGCCAGCGCGTCGAACGGGCAGTTCACCAGCTCGAGGACGTCGTCGTCCACGCGCGGCTCGTAGCCCTGCCGTTCCAGCGCCGCGGCCAGCTTCGGCAGCGGAGCGGGTTCGGTGGCGTCCGGCGCCGACGCGCCCAGGGCCCGCCCCTCGACATACGCGGTGTCGCGCAAGGCGTCGTCGAGCGCCTCGCCGTCCCGAGCGCGGACGACCGCCGTTGCGAGGATGCCGGCGACCAGGTCGTACCGGCGCGGGGGCAGCGACACCGCGAACTCGCGCTGCGCGCGTCGATACAGCTTGCTCGGCCGCCCGGCGCCCGGGCCCCGCTTGCCGCTCAACCGGCGGTACTCCACCTCGAGCAGGCCGTCGGCGACCAATCGGTCCAGATGGAAGTTGACGTTGTGCTGCGCGATACCCAGCGCGGTGGCTGCTTGCTCGCGGCTCACCGGTTCCGGCTGGGCGCTGACGTACTCGTACAACGTCCGTCGGGTGTCATCGGCCAGCGCACCGATGCCGGTCGCCTGGGCCTCCAAGTCCATTCTCCGATTCTAAAACAGAACTCCCTTGACACAAGAAGCTTCGAGGACTTCTATTACAGATATGGTTCGTTTTTAGAAAGGGGGTCGCGAGATGACCACCGCACCGACCCGAGCGCCCGGCACCCGCACCGCGGCTGACCGCGCGTTCATCCTGCTCCGCACCGTGTTCACCATCGCCCCGATCACCTTCGGCCTGGACAAATTCGCCGGAGTGCTCACCGATTGGGAGCAGTACCTCGCGCCATGGATCAACGATCTGGTCCCCGGCACGGCGCATCAAGCGATGCTGGCGGTGGGCGTGATCGAGATCGTGGCCGGCATCGCGGTCGCGGTCGTGCCCCGCTATGGCGCACTACTGGTCGCCGCGTGGCTGGCCGGGATCATCGTCAACCTGGTCTCCATGGGCGAGTACTACGACGTGGCGCTGCGCGACTTCGGTCTCCTCGTGGGTGCGCTCGCCCTCGCTCTGCTCGCCACGGACCGGAGCACGGACACGTGAGCAGCGTCGCTTCGCTGCCCACCGAGCGCAGCACCACCCGGAACTGGCGGCCGCGCGTCTCGCACGCGCGGCCGGGCGTCGACCACGTGGCGGCCGAGCAGGCCGCGACCGATCTGCTCGTGGCGCTGGGTCTCGACCTCGAGAACGAGAACCTGGCCGAGACGCCACGGCGGATGGCGCAGGCGCTGATCGAGATGACCAGCGGACCGGACTTCGATCTCACGACGTTCCCGAACGACGAGGCGTACGACGAACTGGTGCTGGTCCAGGACATCCCGCTGCAGTCGCTGTGCGAGCACCACATCCTGCCGTTCGTCGGGGTCGCCCACGTCGGCTACCTACCGGGCGAGCGCATTCTGGGGTTGTCCAAGTTCGCCCGCATGGTCGAGCTGCACGCGCGCCGGCCGCAGACCCAGGAACGGCTCACCCAGCGGATCGCCGACCACCTGCAGGACGCACTCGCGCCGCAGGGCGTCGGCGTCGTGATCCAGGCCGAGCACACGTGCATGACCCTGCGCGGTGCCCGCGCTCCCGGCGCCCGTACCACCACCTCCGCCCTGTTCGGCCGGTTACGAGACGACCCACGAAGCCGGAGCGAGTTCCTCGCCCTCACCAGGAGCACCCCATGAACATCGTGATCGTCGGGGCCGGTCTCGGCGGCGTCGACGCCGCCGAAGAGCTCCGCACCCAGGGGCACACTGGTGAGGTCACGCTCATCGGGGCCTAGGCCGACCTTCACCGCGAGCACGGGGTCGACAGCACGACATCGCGATCAGCCCTGCTTGAGCCGCCGTCATGGGCCATAATCGCCGGGTGACGCCTGTGCCCGGCGAGCTCGGCCCTTCGGCGCAGAGACTCGCTGAGATACCGGCCAGCGACCTGTTCACGCTGGCCGGAGCGTTGGCCGACCTCCTCGGGGCGCCGGTGACCATCGAAGCCGAAGACACCACCGTGCTGGCCTACTCCGAAGGCCAGCTCGCCGTCGACGATGCGCGCACGGCGACCATCCTGGGCCGTCGGGTGCCGCCGGAGTACCAGGAGGCGTTGCGTCGCGCGGGCGTGTACCGGCGGATCGCTCGCGGGGACGACATCGTCTACGTCGACCTGGTGGAGGCCGGCATGAAGCCGCGGGCCGTCATCGGTATCCGGGCCGGCGACGAGCTCCTCGGGTCGATCTGGGCCGCGACGACCGGCCCACCGACAGCGGAACAACGGCGTGCGCTGCATGAGGCCGTACCCGTCTTCGCGCAGTACCTGCTGCGCGACCGAGCCCAGCGCGACCTGGCCAACCGGACCCGGGCCGATCAAGCGGCCGCGCTGCTGCGTGGCGGGGCCGACGCCGAGGCTGTGGCCGCCGAGCTGGGGCTGGCCGACGCGCACCTGACCGTGGCCGCGGTGGCGACCGTGCCACCACCTCCGGTCCGGATCGACCGCGTGGCCGGCGCCTTGTCGTTACATCTGGCCGCTTCGGCTTTGACCTCGGTCGCAGCCGTTGTGGACGGCATCCTCTTCGTCGTACTCAAGGCCGATGCCGACGCCGCACAGCTGATGATGTCGGACTTCCTGTCCCGCAGCCCGCAACGCGGCCAGCTCATCGCCGGCATCGGGCGCGGTGTCGGCGACCCGGCCGAGCTGCACCGCTCCAAGTCCGATGCGCAGAGCATCGTGCGGGCGCTGGCCGACCGGGGCGTGTCCGGTGTCGCGACATCCATCGACGAAGCCTTCGTCGACGTGCTCACCGTCCGGATGATCGACGTGATCAGCGCTGATGGTCTCGAGGCCTACGGGCCGCTTCCCGCGCTGGAGCGCTGCGACGCCGAGCACGGCAGCGAGTTGGTGAAGACGGCCCGGGCGTACCTCACTCACAGCGGTGACGTGCGCAGCGCTGCGCGGGCGCTGAACGTGCATCCGAACACCCTGCGCAATCGAGTCCGCAAGGCGCTGACCTGTGGCGTCGATCTGGACGACGCCGACACTCGGCTGGCGTTGATGCTGCAGCTGAGAGCTGCGTCCCACGGCTCGGCGGAGGGGTAGCCGGAGGGGATGGCCGATTGCACTGTGGCAGCCGGTCAACCTTGGCCGCTCGGACATTGATCGCGCGCGCTCGCGGAGCGAGCATGGCAGCATAACCAGCATCCGGAGGTTCACCGTGTCCGCACACTTCGCCGGTCGCGCCCCGAACGAGGTCATCGTCGCAGGCGCCGGGGTGGTGGGGCTGTCCAGTGCCTGGTTCCTGCAAGAGCAGGGTGTTCAGGTCACCGTCGTGGACCGCGTGGGGGTGGCCGGCGGCTCGTCGTGGGGCAACGCCGGTTGGCTCGCCCCGGCTCTCACCACGCCGCTGCCGGAGCCTGCGGTCCTGGCCTCAGGTTTCAAGGCCCTGTTCAGCTCGTCGTCGCCGGTGTACGTCCCGCTGCGGCCCGACCTCGACTTGATCAAGTTCCTGACTGGTTTCGTCCGCCACTCCACCGCGCGGCGGTGGCGACGGTCGATGCGGCTGTTCGCGGCGATGAGCGAGGACGCCCACGCCGCCTACGACACGCTCGTCGCCGGAGGCGTCGCCGAACCCGTCCGTGAGGCCGATCCGTTCCTGGTCGGTCTCGGATCCGACCGCGCGCTCAAGGCCTTCGTCACCGAGTTGCACCATGTCGCGGAGGCGGGCGTGCCCATCAAGTCGCAGCAGCTCACCGCCGAGGAAGCCCGGGAGCTCGAACCGGCACTCGGCCCGGGGGTGAGCGGTGCCGTCCGGTTGGAGGGTCAGCGTTTCATCGACCCCGGCCCGTTCGTCCACGCACTCGCGCATGCCGTGACCGACCGCGGCGGCAAGATCATCGAGGGCGTCGAGGTGGAGCAGGTGCGCGACCTCGGCGACGACGGCGTCGTGGCCCGCACCACCTCCGGTGAGTTGCGCGCCGACGCGATCCTGCTCGCGACCGGCAGCCGCCTCGGTGACCTGGCCCGCCCGTTCGGTGTACGCCAGGTGGTGCAGGCCGGGCGGGGCTACAGCTTCAGCGTTCCGTACG
>JAJYTA010000088.1 GCA_021793295.1 Actinomycetes bacterium | reverse complement strand
TCCGACAACGCCCTCGCCCCACTCGGTCTGCCGATGTCGCCGTTCGTGCTGCTCCAGTTGGTAGGCCCGGCAGTGGCGCTACACGTCACCGAGACGCTGCACGAGGCGTTCCCCGACCGGTTCATCGTCTCGGAAAACCTGCGCCGGCTGGTCGAGGCGGGCAAGCCCGGCATCTGGTCCTGGGACGATCAGGGCAAGCCGTACCTCGACGACGACACGGCTGCGCTGTTCGAGCAGGGTGACGTGGAGCTGAGCGCCGAACAGGTGCACGACCGCGCGATGACCGCCGTCGCGCAGGAGATCCGGTTGATGCTCGATGAGCAGGTCGTGGCTGAGCCGCAGGACATCGACCTGTGCTTGCTGCTCGGCGCCGGCTGGCCGTTCCACCTCGGTGGCATCACGCCCTACCTCGACCGCACCGGGATCGCCGAGAAGGCGACCGGGCGGCGGTTCCTGCCGCGAGGCGTTGCCAGCCCGCCGGAGCCCTGAGCCGGCGCAGCGGCTCAGCTCGGCGCTGGAGCTTCGCCGCTCGGCGGTGGTGATTCGTCAGTGAGTTCCATGGCGCGGACCGTGCGTTTCCACGCCAGCACGGCCGACGTGATCGCCCCGCTGAGCGGCACCGCGAGGAACAGCCCCACCAGCCCGAACGCCGTGGCCGCCGCCGTGGTCAGCACGAGCACGACCAGCGGGTGGAAACTCAATGCCCGCGACATCAGCAGCGGCGCCAGCACGTTGCCCTCGATCTGCTGGACCACCAACACGATGCCCAGCGCCCACAGCGCGGTCCCGAATCCCCCGGAGAACAACGCCACCAGAACCGCGATCGCACCAGCCAGCGTCGCACCGATCAGCGGCACGTAGGCCATGAGGAAGGTCAGCGCGCCGATCGGGATGGCCAGCGGCACGCCGAGAATCAACAACCCGATGCCGATGAGCGCGCCGTCGACGAGCCCGGTCAGCGTGGACGCGTAGAACCAGTTGCCGACGGTCTTCATCGCCGCTCGGAACGAGGCGTCCGCCGGCGGCTGCTGCTCCGGGCGCAGCGCCCCGACGAACTGCTGCCACAACTTGTCGCCGCTGGTCAGGGCGAAGATCGCGAAGAACGTCGCCACCAGGATGACCGTGACCAGATTGCCGACCAGCGTCAACCCGGTCGCCGCCGCGCTGGTGACGTTACCGAGCAGGTCACCGAGTCTGGACTCGAACTCGTCCAGCAGATCCTGGACGTTCTGAGTGTCCAGACCGAACGGTCCGTCGGCGAGCCAGTCGTTGATCTCGTTCACCGACCCTGTGATGGCGGCCACCATGTCCGGCCACGAGTCCACGACCTCGGTGATCACGAAGACCACCAGCCCGGCGAAGAACGCCAGGAACAGCAGCACACACGCCAGCGCGGCCAGTACGGCCGGGACGCGCTTCGAGCGAAGCCAGCGCGCCAACGGCCACAGCAGCGCGGTCTCGGCGAAACCGAGCATGACCGCCACCGCGATGAACTGCACCTGTAACGCCAGCCAGATGCCGCCGGCGACAGCCAGGCCGATGAGAAGGAGGCGGCCGGCGATGATGGCTTCGTTGCGCAACCACTCCGGCGATTCACGCCGGCCCGCGCGGGTGGGCTCGCTCACGGACGGACCGTCGGAGAGTCGGTGGTGGCGTGCGCGCTGCCGTGGTCGAGGGCCGCGACGAACCCGGAGATCTCGCGGGCGAGGTCCTGTCCGGTCAAGCCGGCCTCGCCGAGGATGGCGTCGCGGCTGCCGTGCTCGAGGAAGCGTTGTGGGATACCGAACTCACGCACCGGCACGTCGATGCCCGCGTCTCGCAATGCCTGGGCGAACGCCGATCCCACGCCGCCGACCCGGCCGTTGTCCTCCACGGTGGCCACGAGCCGGTGCTGCCGCGCGAAATCGATCAGGGCGGGGTCGACCGGCTTGACCCAGCGCGGGTCGACGACCGTCACCCCGACACCCTGTGCGGCCAGCCTGTCGGCGGCATCGACACCGGCCGTGGCCATCGGCCCGACGGCCACGATCAGCACGTCGTCGGAGTCGGCCCGGGCCAGCACGTCGGTGGCACCGACGCGCTCGATCGCCTCGATGTCGCTCGCGACGGCACCTTTCGGGAAGCGCACCACCGTCGGCGCGTCGTGGACCTCGAGCGCCTCGCCGAACAATTCGATCAGGCGGCTACCGTCGCGCGGTGCGGCCAGTCGCAGGCCGGGAACCGGCTGCAACACCGACATGTCCCACATGCCGTTGTGCGACGGGCCCTCGCTGCCGGTGACACCGGCGCGGTCGAGCACGAACGTCACGCCGGCCTTGTGCAGGGCGCAGTCCATGAGCACCTGGTCGAACGCACGGTTCAGGAACGTGGAGTACACCGCGACCACGGGATGCAGGCCCATCATGGCCATGCCCGCCGCCGACGTCGTGGCGTGCTGTTCGGCGATGCCGACGTCGAAACAGCGGTCCGGGAAAGCCCGCGCGAACGCCTCGAGCCCGGTAGGCCCGAGCATCGCCGCGGTGATGGCCACGACGTCGGGCCGTTCCCGCCCGGCGGCCACCAGCGCGTCGCTGAACACGTTGGTCCACTGCCGCACCGGAGCGCCGGACGGGGCGCCGGTCAACGGGTCGAAGGCACCGGGGCTGTGCATCTGGTCAGCTTCGTCGCGGACGGCGGGGTCGTAGCCGTAGCCCTTCTGAGTGAGGCAATGCACCAGGACCGGCCCGCCGAACCGCTTCGCCTGCGTCAGCGCCTGCTCGACCGCCTCACGGTCGTGACCGTCGACCGGGCCGATGTACTTCAGGCCCAGGTCTTCGAACATGCCCTGTGGCGCGAGCAGATCCTTGAGCCCCTTCTTCACCCCGTGCAGCGCGTCGTACAGCGGCTGCCCGACGAGCGCCGTGCGCCCCAAAGTGCGCTTGACCACTTCCAGAGCCTGCTCGTACCGCGGGTCGGTTCGCAGCCCGGTCAGCCGACGCGCCAGGCCGCCGACCGTGGGCGCGTACGACCGGCCGTTGTCGTTGACCACCATGACCAGCGGCCGACGGTCGGGGCCGGTCTGCGGCGCATCGGCGATGTTGTTCAGCGCCTCCCAGGCCATCCCACCGGTCAGCGCGCCGTCCCCGATGACCGCGACCACCGTGCGGTCGCGCTCGCCGCGCACCGCCAGCGCCTTGGCCATCCCGTCGGCGTACGACAAGGCCGTGGAGGCGTGGGAGTTCTCGACCCAGTCGTGCTCGCTTTCGGCCTGGCACGGGTAGCCCGAGAGCCCGCCGGACTGCTTCAGCCGGTCGAACCCGTCCTGCCGGCCGGTCAGCATCTTGTGCACGTAGGCCTGGTGCCCGGTGTCGAAGATGATCGGGTCGCGGGGTGAATCGAAGACGCGATGCAAGGCGATGGTCAGCTCGACCACGCCGAGATTGGGGCCGAGATGGCCGCCGGTGCGTGAGACTGTCGTGATGAGCCGGTCGCGAATCTCGGCAGCCAGGGACACGAGCTCGGCATCAGAAAGACCACGCAGGTCGCGTGGGCTCGTGATGCGGTCGACCAATCCCACGCGATGCCTCCTCGTCCCACGTGTTCTCCACGGTCGAGTGTAGATGGCTGACCCGGATTGATCACATCCCAGGTCGGCCTCACCGACCGCGTGTTGAGCTCACCGGGTGCGCGCACTAGCCTTCGGCTGCCGGGTCGAGGGGTCGGCCCGGACGACGAAGTGAGGACGGAGCGGCGATCATGAGCCTCGGGCGTCGATGGGTCGGTGCGATCATCGGGGGCGCCGGCGCGTTCGTCTGCGCGGTGAGCGCCTATGTCAGCTGGTTCGGTGGCCACGCGCCGGTCGACTTGACCATCGCTCAGCTCGTCCGGACCGGCGAGGCCGGTGCCCCGTCGTCCTACTGGACGTCGCTGGCGGCGCCGTTGGCGATTCTGGGCGCGCTCGGGGTTCTGGGCGCGCTGATCCGCTCTCGATTCGTGCTGGGCCTGACGTGGTTGGGCGGCTTCACCGTCCTCGCGCTGTGGGGCATCATGCGGTTCATCGGCGCGGCGACCGACAGTGCGCCGGCGGACTCCGACGTCGGTTTCGGGGTCTGGCTGTGTGTCGCCGGGGTGCTGGCCGTGCTCGTCGGGATCATCGTCATGGGCCCGCGTCGCGAGGAGATCGAGGCGCCGTTGTCGGTGTTCGGCGACGACGACTCCTGGTGATCGCTCGCCGCGTGCATCGACGGCGGCTACCCTGATCACAAGGAATTTCGCCAGGGGGAGGCGGTTCCACCATGCCGACTCGTCGACGGATACTCGCAGCGACGCTGGCCGCGCTCGGCGCACTGGGCACCACCGCGGGCGCCTATCTGGACTGGTTCGGCGACCGGCCGGCGCACGAGCTTCCACTGGAGCGCCTGTACCAGTCCGACATCGCGAGCGGACCGGCGTCGTCGTACTGGAACTCGATGGCGCTGCCGCTGGCCGTCGTGGGTGCACTCGGGGTCCTGGGCGCGCTGCTGTTGTCGAGGTTCGTCCTCGTGCTCGCGTGGGTGATCGCCGTGGCCACATTGGTGACCTGGGCCGTCATGCAGACTGGTGACGACGCTGTCGACGCCGGGCTCGGCGACGTCCAGGTCGGCTTCTGGGTGTCCGCGGCGGCCTCGGTGGTCCTGCTGATCGGCATCGTCATGATGGGCCGGGACCGTGTTCGCGGTCCCGGCCCAGCTGAGCCGCGCGTGGATGACCCGACGTGATCAGAGCAGGCTGCGCAGCACGTACTGCATGATGCCGCCGTGGCGGTAGTAGTCGGCCTCCCCCGGCGTGTCGATGCGAACGACGGCGTCGAACTCGACGTCACCGTTGGCGCCGCCGGTGGCCTTGACGCGCACCGTCGTGGGCACTTCGCCGGAGTTCAGCGCCTCGATACCGGTGATGTCATAGGTCTCCTCACCGGTCAGCCCCAGCGAATCGGCGTTGTGCCCCTCGGGGAACTGAAGCGGCAGGACGCCCATGCCGATGAGGTTCGAGCGGTGAATGCGCTCGTAGGACGCCGCGATGACGGCCCGCACGCCCAGCAGTGCCGTGCCCTTGGCCGCCCAGTCCCGCGACGAGCCCGACCCGTACTCGTGGCCGGCCAGGACCACCAGCGGCGTGCCGGCCTCGGCGTAGGCGACCGAGGCGTCGTAGATCGTCGTGACCTCGCCCTCGCCGGCGAAATTGCGCGTGAAGCCGCCCTCGGTCCCCGGCGCGAGCTGGTTACGCAGGCGGATGTTCGCGAACGTGCCGCGAATCATCACTTCGTGGTTCCCGCGGCGCGAGCCGTAGGAGTTGAAGTCACGCCGCGCGACGCCGTGCGAGGACAGGTACTGCCCGGCCGGCGAGTCGGCCTTGATCGCACCCGCTGGGCTGATGTGGTCGGTGGTGACGGAGTCGCCGAGCTTCGCCAGCACCCGAGCCCCGGCGATGTCGCGCACCGGCTCCGGCTCGACCCCCATGCCGTCGAAGTACGGTGGGCGCCGCACGTAGGTCGACTCCGGGTCCCACGCGAACGTGTCGCCCTCCGGCGTCGGCAGGGCCTGCCACTGCTCGTCACCGGCGAAGACGTCGGCGTAGTCGCGCTTGAACATCTCGCTGGCGATCGCGGAGTCCACGACCTCCTCGATCTCCGCCGGCGAGGGCCACAGCTCGCTGAGGTACACCGGCGCACCCTGCGAGTCGGTGCCCAGCGGTTCGGTGGTGATGTCGAGGTCCATCGTCCCGGCGAGCGCGTAGGCCACCACCAGCGGCGGCGAGGCCAGGTAATTCATCTTGACGTCCGGGTTGATCCGCCCCTCGAAGTTCCGGTTTCCGGACAGCACCGACACGACCGCGAGATCGTTCTCGTTCACCGCAGCCGACACCTCACCGGGCAGCGGCCCGGAGTTGCCGATGCACGTCGTGCAGCCGTAGCCGACCAGGTGGAAGCCGAGCTTCTCCAGGTACGGCGTCAACCCGGCTCGCTCGTAGTAGTCCATGACGACCTTGGACCCCGGCGCGAGCGTGGTCTTGACCCACGGCTTGCGGTTCAGGCCGCGCTCGACGGCCTTCTTGGCCAGCAAGGCGGCGCCGACCATGACCGATGGGTTCGACGTGTTGGTGCAGCTGGTGATCGCCGCGATGACGACGGCGCCATGGTCCAGCTCGCACTCGGTGCCGTCGCCGAGCGTGACCCGCACCGGGGCGGAGGAACGCCCGTGCGCGCCGTTGGCCGCTGATTCCACCGCGTGGCCGCCCCCGTTGCCCAGCGCGACCGCGATGGGGTCGCTGGCCGGGAACGTGTCCTCGACGGCGTCGTCGAGTTCGTCCTCGGCCTCGTGGTCGACGTAGTCGCGCAGCGCGGTGCGGAACGACGACTTCGCGTCGCTGAGCGAGACGCGGTCTTGCGGCCGCTTCGGCCCGGCGATGGACGGAACCACGGTGCCGAGGTCGAGCTCGAGCGTCTCGGAGTAGTCGGGCACCACGTCCGGATCGTGCCAGAGGCCCTGCTCCTTGGCGTACGCCTCGACCAGGGCGACCTGCTCGTCGGATCGGCCGGTCAGGCGCAGGTATCGCACCGTCTCCTCGTCGATGGGGAACACCGCGATGGTCGAGCCGTACTCCGGGCTCATGTTGCCGATGGTGGCGCGGTTGGCCAGCGGGACCTCGGCGACGCCCGGCCCGTAGAACTCGACGAACTTGCCGACCACGCCGTGTTGGCGCAGCAACTCGGTGATGGTCAGCACCAGGTCGGTGGCGGTGGCGCCGTCAGGCAGGGAACCGGACAGCTTGAACCCGACCACGCGCGGAATGAGCATGCTGACCGGCTGGCCGAGCATGGCCGCTTCGGCCTCGATGCCACCGACTCCCCAGCCGACGACGCCGAGGCCGTTGACCATGGTGGTGTGGCTGTCGGTGCCCACGAGGGTGTCCGGGAAGGCCACGGTGGCATCGCCGTCCGGGCGCGTCATGATCGTCCGGGCGAGATGCTCGATGTTGACCTGGTGGACGATCCCGGTGCCGGGCGGCACCACCTTGAAATCGTCGAAGGCACCCTGGCCCCACCGCAGGAACTGGTACCGCTCCTTGTTGCGGCCGTACTCCAGCTCGACGTTGCGCACGAAGGCATCCGGCGCCCCGAACACGTCAGCGATCACCGAATGGTCGATGACCAGCTCGGCTGGTGCCAACGGGTTGATCCGCGCCGGGTCACCGCCGAGTTCGCTCATGGCCTCGCGCATCGTGGCGAGGTCGACGATGCACGGCACGCCGGTGAAGTCCTGCATCACCACCCGGCCCGGCGTGAACTGGATCTCGGTACTCGGCTGCGCTGCCGGATCCCAGTCGACCAGGGCCCGGACGTGCTCTGCGGTGATGTTGGCGCCGTCCTCGGTCCGGAGCTGGTTCTCCAGCAGGATCTTCAAGCTGTACGGCAGCCGGTCCACATCACCTGCGGCAGCGATCCGGTACATCTCGTACGACCGGTCCCCGACTCGCAGGGTGGTCTTGGCACCGAAGCTGTCCTTGCTGGCCACGTCAATCCCCAACCTCTCGTCCGCCGTACTGCGACCGTCGCCCGGCCGCTCGCCTTCGAACATCGTCGCGCACTCCGCCATCCGCGCCTGCGCTGAGGGTCACCTCACGGCCACGAATCGGATCCGCGAAACTGTCTTGATATCAAGATACACGGTCGTCGTCGCGCTCGCCGCCATGGGCACTCCGGCCCGCGTGATCACTCACGATCTCGATGCGGTAAAAGATGTCCTCCCGCTTGTCACACATCAACTCACAGCGGCACCTACAGGCCGTGCTGCAGCATTGATCGCCAAAGGAGATTTCATGCGTGTTCGGGTGCACGTCGGACTCGGCTCGAGACTCGCCGCCGTAGGTGCTCTGGTGTTGGCCGCGAGCGCCTGCGGGGGCGAGACGATTCAGTTCGAGGGGACGACGGTCGGCAACGCCGAGTCGGTCCTCATCGAGGCCGACGATGCCTTCGACGAGCTGACCGAGGCCGGGGTGAGCGCGGGAACCACCACGGTGGCCGAGGAATCTCGCTGCTACTTCCGCCGTACGGGCGAAGACGACATCGACACGTCGGTGTACTGCGGCCCGCTGCGCCAGCTCGGCGCCGCCGACGACGAGTCCTGGTATCCCATCGCCCTCGTCGAGGACGGCTCCAACGACGACGGGGTCCGCCTGGCCATCGAGCCGGACGACCAGCCCGCGCCCACCGCCATCAGCAGCGCCGAGCTGTTCCGGCCGGACGGAAACGAACCCGTCGCGGCGGACTCGCTCGACGAGCCTCAGGCTCCCGAGGCCCCGGCCGCGGACTTCGCCGTGTTCCTGCCTGAAGGCGACGCAGCGTCCCACCTCGAGTTCGAGGATCTCGACGAGGAGTATCGGCTCATCACCCCGGCCATGACGCTCACCGTGACAGCTGCGGCCACGACCGACGTCATCCCCCGCGAAGCCGTTGCCGCCCAGGACGATTCGTACGACGCCGAGTCCGAGTCCACCGACGGTGTGGACACGCCGTACTTCCGTCCGGTCGACGGCCAGCAGGTCGCGGCGTGGCAGGTGACCATCGGCCCGCCACCGGAAACCACCTCGGACACGGAGGCGTCGTACTTCAGCGACGGCGACGCCCGCAGCGCCACCACCGCGATCTCACTGGCCGCCGGGAGCCAACGTCTCAGCCTGCACGGCGCCGTGGGCGACGCCAGCGACGACGACGCCGCGACCTTCACCGTGGGGTGTTCGGAGGTGCCGTGCAGCGACATCGAACAACGCCAGCGCACCTTGCTCGCCTCGTTCGCCGACGATGCCGACCCGGCCCTGGTGGCGACCGTCGATGGATCCGACCAGGTGCTCTCACTCGAAGACGGCAGCCTGACCTCCGACGTCTCGCAGGTCGCCTACACCCGAGAGGCCCGTGTGCAGCAGGTGTCGACCACGTGGCCCACCACGACATTCACCATCCGCACCGAGGAGCAGCTCGACAAAGATCAGGAGTTCTATTGCTGCGAGGACGTGACGTACACGTTCGGCGGCGAGATCCAGCAGGTCTTCTTGACGCCCTTCGACTACGCGAAAGGTTGGGCGCCGGCCGGCCAGGCATGGTTGACCGTGCCGATCGCCAACCGGCCGGACGAGCTCGCCGACGGGTACGCCCGACTGAACATGGACGAGACGAAGTCCATGACGCTCACCATCGACGGCCAGTCTCTTTCTCCGCAGGCCGACGCCGGCCAGGAGGACTGGGTGGTCTTCCTGGTCGACGACACGTTCACCGAGGGAACGTTGACCTACAGCCCGGTGGGCAGCGCCAAGATCGACTCCAAGACCTACCCGGTCAAGACCGACAAGCCGCTGACGCTGGACATCACGATCCCCTGACCTGCGAAGCGACCTCGCCATTGGACGTACGCACCAGAATCCGGCCTCCGAGCAACGCGCCGATACCCGCCCACACCGTCGGCGCCGCCGCCCCGCCCAGCGCCACGATCGACAAGCCACCCGAGGCCGAAGCGACACCCAGCCAGGTAGCCGCCGGAGTGCACCGCACCTTTGCCGGTGCCTCCTGCTCACAGCGTCCCAACAGCGCCACCATCAGGGCCAGCACCAACGCCAGGACCGCCAGCCAGCCCGGGCGGGTCACCCACCACAACGCGCTCCCCGGTTGCGGCAGGCCGGCCTCGAGCGCGACCAACGCCGCGCTCACAACCACCAGAACCGAAACGTGCCAGACGTAGATCGTCATCGCCCTCGCACCGAGTCCGGCGACCACGGCCCACGGCAGCGGCCTCCGCAGCCACCGGCAGGCCGCCGGACGGACGAGTACGAGCGCGCCCGCCTGCCCGATGGTCACCAGCAGCAGGCACACGGACGGCGGCGCCATGTTCGACATCTGGCCTTCCAGCCCGATCATGCTGACCGGATACGGACCGGGCCCGGTCAGGAGGACCAGTACGCCCAGGGCGCCGGCCACGCATGCCCATGCGCCACCGTGCGACATCCGTTCGGTCCAGCCGTCGGCATACCAGAAGCCGAGTTGATGGACGAGCAACCAGACCAGTATGAAGTTCGCGAATCCCACATCAACGATCTCGCCCATACGCAGGACGTCCACCATGATCACCGCGGCACACAACCCGGCAGGAACGGCCATGGCCGCACGCTCGTGCCAACGCAACAGCACAGGGGTGGCCGCAGCGACGAGGAGGTAGATCGCCAGGAACCACAGGGGCGCCCCGACGAGCCGCCCGGCCAGCGCAATCTGCTCGGACGGCGCGCCCAAGGCCCGGCCCGCGGTCAGCATCGCCGCAGCCCCCACGGTGAACACCAGCGCCGGGCGGGTCAGCCTGGCCAGTCGAGTACCGACGAACGCTGCGACACCCGCGCTCGCCCTCCGGCGCCACGCGACGGCGTTGGAAAACCCGCCTGCCAGGAAGAACAGCGGCATCACCTGCAAGGCCCACGTCGCCGGCTGCAGGGTCGGCACCACGTCCAGAATGTTGCGTGTGCTCACGCGCCCGTCCACGACCGCGACCGCAGCCATCAGCCAATGTCCCGCCACCACGACGAGCATGCTCAGCACCCGGGTGGCGTCCATGAACCGGTCTCGGCTCGGCGGGGTCGCCGCCTCCCACTCATGGACGCGCTGTCTCCATGCGGCCGGGCTCATTTCGCGGTCCCCGCCGCCCGGCAACCGGACCGAGTCGCCACCGTGACGCATGCCCGATGCAGCCGTCCGGCCAGCCTCGGCCCGACACAGACCGTGAGAAGCAACACTCCAGCTGCCACGTACGGCAGCGGATTCTCGACGCCAGGAACGCCGTACCCTTGCCGCCAGGAGTTGATCCGCACCGCGTGTTCGCCGGCCCATGCCGCCGCACGGCATCCGGGCGAACCACCCAGGTCGGCACAGTGTGCCCGCAAATCGACGCCGAACTGGTCATCGATCGCCATCCGGGCCCATGGCCCCAGCTCGCCACCCCGGTCCGCTGCGTAACGCAACAGGTCATAGCCATAGTCGTGGAATCGGCAAGCACGATCGAAGTCGTAGCCCGCTGATCCGGCCGGTGACGAACAATTTCCGGCCGGATCGATCACGCGTACCCCGACACCGTCGAGGACCAACTCCGGCGTGTACCCCATGACCTCGGCGAAGTCCGGCGGCACGAGGTCGGCCCCGGTGCCATCGGCACGCCCGGTCGCCACCGCGACGGCGTGCGCAGCCGCCTGGTTCTCCGGGCCTGACGTCACCGGCGACACCTGCCCGGCCCCGGTCAGCGCGAGCGAGGCCAAGACGGCCGCCAAGACGATTCCGATGCGCTTCCACGACACCACGTCCACCTCCCGTCACCGGCCGATCCGGCGACGGGCAGGACGCTAGGAATCCGGATGTGACGATTCATCAGGCTGCGGAGCGGCGTTGAGCGTGGCGCTGCGGTATCGGCGGCAGCCAGTGGCTCACTCCGTGGAGCCAGAGCGAACCGCTACCACGGAACGACGCGGCGCGGGGCCCATGCCGCCTACGCTGTGCAGCGTGAACGGCGACTCTGACACTGGGTCGGGTGACCAGGTTGCGCGGCCGGTCGTACCCAGATCATGGCTGCCCTGGCTCGGTTCACTCGTGCTGTTCAGCCTCGGCCTGTTGACCGTGACCGAAGTGGTGGACGGCAGCATCGGCCCGGTGCTCGTCGCCGTCACGGCCATCCTGGGCGCGGCACCGTTCGGGCTCATCACCACCAGTCCGGCGACGGGATGGCTGCTGTCGGCAACCGGAGCCTTCGTCGTGTCACGATCCTTCGACATCGTCGACGCGGACCCGTGGCCGTGGCCGGTCGTCCACGGCTTGGTGCTGCTGGCGCTGCTGTTCGCGACAGCGTGGAATCCACCGCAGCGACTGCCGCGTGGGCCGCGCATCGGCGTCGTCCTCGTGGCCTGGCTGTCCACGGCGACCCTGTTCGCCATGTCGGTGCCACCTGACCTGATCGCGGGCTGGACCGTCGGCGTGACTGCGGTGACAGTTGCCGGCATGCTCGTGCGCGCCGCTGGCCTGATCGCCACGGCCGATGGCGCCGGGCCGCCGATTTCGCTCGCCGAGGTCAGAGTCAGGCTGCTCAGGGGCTTCCGGGTGGCTTTCGTCGACTGGGCGCCCTCTCCGCAAGCTGGGCCTGCCCTGGGCGAACGCCTGTTCCCGTCCTCCGCGTGGGTGGGACGAGCCCGAGCCCTCCTCCCGTGGCTGCTGGCTCTGGGGGTTTTCTGGATCGCGGTCGCTTCAGTGCACGAGACGCTCGTGGTCCACGACCTGGTTCTGCCGATCTTCGCTGCGCTCGTCGCCGCACCGGTGGCGATGAGCAGGCGATACGCGTTGCTCGGATGGCGGCTGGCGACCGTCCTCGCCGCCGTCGTCGCCGTCATCGGCACACCGAGCGGCGGACCCGACCCAGGGGCGTGGCCGGTCGTCTTCCAATGGGTCTGGCTCATCTCGACGTTCCTGGTCAGCGTCCGCCATGACCGCTGGACGACAGGTTGGGTGTGGGCCGTCACCGTGATGGTGATCTCCACCGGTGCCCCGGCGAACTCCGGCGTCGCCATCACCATGATCGTTGCCGCGACCGCCCTCACGATCATCGGCGACCTGGTCCGGTCGCGGCGACGGACCGGCCGCGAGCTCGAACGCCAGACGGAGCTCAGCGAGCTCGAGAAGGCCCGCCGGGCGGTACTCGAAGAACGCACCCGCATCGCACGCGACCTGCACGACGTCGTAGCGCATCACATGTCGATGATGGTGGTGCAGGCCGAGACCGCTCCATACCGCATCGCCGGCCTGTCGGGTCCGGCGCAGGCCGAGTTCGCCGCCATCAGCACGTCGGCTCGCGACGCCCTCAACGAGATTCGTAGTCTGCTCGGCGTGCTACGCAGCCACGACCACGCCGTCACACACACCCCGCAGCCGGGCCTGAGCCAGCTCGACGAGCTCGTCGAGGCCGCCTCGCGCTCCGGTGTCCCCGCTATCGTCACCACACACGGCCCGGTCGTACCGGTCGGTTTGGCGGTCAGCCAGTCCGCCTACCGGATCGTGCAGGAGTCCCTGGCCAACGCCGCCCGCCACGCCCCGGGCGCCGAAGTCACGGTGAGCGTCGGCTATGAGCCGGACATGCTGCGCATCCAGGTCGTCAACGGCGCTTCGGCGGTGCCGGTTGCTTGCACCGAGCCCGGGCATGGTCTGATCGGCATGCGTGAACGCGCGCACGTCGTCGGCGGCACGCTGACCGCCGAACCGCTGCCGGACGGCGGCTTCGAGGTACGCGCCGACCTTCCGCTCGAGATCGAGGAGCACGACCGGTGAGGGCAGCGTCCGATCCACCCACGCCCCCGGTCCGGGTGCTGATCGTCGACGACCAGGCGATGGTGCGGCAGGGTTTCGGCGCACTGCTGGCGGCTCAGACCGACATCGACGTCGTCGGGGATGCCGCCGACGGCGCCGCCGCAGTCGACGCCTCACGACGTCTCGAACCCGACGTCGTGCTCATGGACGTCCGGATGCCCGTGCTCGACGGGCTGGAAGCGACTCGCCGGATCCTGCGCGCACCCGGCCTGCGCCATCCCCGGGTGGTCATGCTGACCACGTTCGACCTCGACGACTATGTCTACGAGGCGTTGCGCGCCGGTGCCAGCGGATTCCTCCTCAAGGATGCCCCGGCCGCAGACCTGGTTCAGGCCGTACGCGTCGTGGCTGGCGGTGACGCACTACTGGCGCCCTCGGTGACTCGTACCCTGATCGCGGACTTCGCCCGGCGCCCCGACACCAACCGGCCGCGTCCGTCACAACTACGCGAGCTGACACCCCGCGAGACCGAGGTCCTCAAACTCATCGCCGCCGGATCGTCGAACTCGGAAATCGCCGACGCGCTCGTGCTGGCCGAACAGACCGTGAAGACACACGTGGGGCGCATCTTCACCAAGCTCGGCCTGCGCGACCGGGCGCAGGCCGTCGTGATCGCCTACGAGACCGGACTGGTGCAACCCGGGAGCTGAGCGTCACGCCGCCGGGATCTGGGGAGCGACTTCGGCAGCCACCAGCTCCAGGTGTTCGATGTCGGTGAGATCGAGCACCTGGAGGTACACCCGGTCCGCACCGGCCTCACTCAAGGCGCCGAGGCCGTCGACGACCTCCGCGACCGTGCCGGCCAGTCCGTTGGCGCGAAGCTCGCTGGGCTCGCGGCCGATGGCAGCCGCCCGGCGGGTGAACTCTGCCTCGTCGCGCCCGCACGCCAGGACCATCGCCACGGAGTAGTGAAGTTCGTCCGGGTTGCGCCCGATGTCCTCGCACGCCTTGCGCACGCGGGCGAACCGGTCGGCGATCTCCGCTTTCGGAGGGAAGGAGGCGTTGTACTCGGTGGCGTACCGCGCGGCCAGGGCTGGGGTACGGCGCGGGCCGTTGCCGCCGACGATCACCGGGACCTGAGGCTGAACCGGCTTGGGCAGAGCCGGGGAATCGGTGAGCGTGTAGTGCCGGCCCTCGAAGTTGAACCGCTCGCCCACCGGCGTGTTCCACAGTCCGGTGATGACGGCGAACTGCTCCTCGAGCAGGTCGAACCGGCGGTTCGGAAACGGGATGCCGTACGCCTGGTGCTCTTGTGCGTACCACCCGGCACCGAGTCCGAACTCGACCCGGCCACCGGACATCTGGTCGACTTGCGCCACCTGGATCGCCAGCGGACCCGGATACCGGAACGTCGCCGCTGAGACCAGCGTCCCGAGCCGGATACGCGAGGTCTCACGCGCCAGTCCCGCCAGGGTGACCCAAGCGTCCGTCGGCCCGGGCAATCCGTCGCTGGCGCCCATGGCCAGGTAGTGGTCGGACCGGAAGAAGGCGTCGAAGCCGAGTTCCTCGGTGGCCTTTGCCACGCGGAGGAGGTCGTCGTAGTGCGCGCCCTGCTGTGGTTCGGTGAAAATCCGCAACTGCATGCTCTTCAGCTTTCCATAGCCGCTCTTCACAGCCACCCGCGGCGCCGGAACACGGCGAACAACCCCCCACAGACCATCGCCATCAAGAAGAGCGCGAACGGGTAGCCCAAGCGCCAGTCGAGCTCGGGCATGTGGGTGAAGTTCATCCCGTAGATCGTGCCCACCAGTGTCGGCGCGAACAGGATCGCCGCCCATGCGGAGATCTTCTTGATCTCCTCGTTCTGCTCGAAGCTCGCCTCGGTGAGCGACTTCATCTCTTCGTTCTGCTGCTGGGTGACCAGCGTGGCGTTGACGGTCAGGATGTCCTGCAACACTTGCCGGAATCCGTCCACGCGCTCGGTCACCTCGGCGATGTGGTCGGCGACGTCGCGCAGGTAGCGCTGCAACTCCTCGTTGGTGCCGTACTTGACGAAACCGGCCTCGAGGCCTTGCATCACGGCGATGAGCGGGCGCGTGGCTCGCTGGAACTCGAGCACCTCACGAGACAACTCGTAGATACGTCGGGACACCCGGGGGTCGCGGCCGAACACTTCGGTCTCGATCTCGTCGACGTCGTTCTCCACGCCGGCGAGGACGGGAACGTAGCCGTCGACCACGGCGTCGAGGATCGCGTACAGGACGGCTTCGGGGCCTAGCCGCAGCAGCTGCGGATCGTCCTCCATCCGCCGCCGCACCCCCGAGAGGTCAGGGGCCGCACCATGGCGAACGGTGATGACGAAGCCGGGACCGACGAACAGGTGCAACTCGCCGAAGTCCACCTGCTCCGAAGCGTCGAGGTAGCGCGCGGCGCGCAACACGACGAACAGGGTTTCACCGTAACGTTCGAGCTTGGGGCGCTGATGCGCCTCCATCGCGTCCTCGATGGCCAGTTCGTGCAGGCCGAATTCCTCGGCCAGCGACATCAGCTCGGCATCGCTGGGCCGGAACAGCCCGATCCATGCCATCGCCTCGGCGTCTTCACGCAACTGCTGGTACGTGTCGGACAGCGAGCTCGGCGTACTGACCCGGCGCCCGTCGCGGTACAGCGCAGCGTCGACGATGCTCGAGGTGGCGTGGCCGGGATCGGTCTCCTCGGCCGACGTCTCACCGCCGGTGGAGTTCGTTGTCCCACGTGGATGCCGGCGCAACGCCGGACGGATGACGCGTAGTGCACGTGGACGACGCGGAGGCATGACGTGTTCTCCTAACGTCAGGAGCGGCAGCAGCTGTCTCAGACCGCGCAGGACAGCTCGCCGCCGGGCTTCACCTGCCCGTGGCTCGGCCGCCCTGCGGCGCAGGACTAGGAGGTTCGCTGCGCGTCACAGCTCCCACCTCCTTGCTCACGACCACCGTGCTACGCACCTCAGGATAGTCCACCGGCGCTGCGCGTGGCCGCCGGTCGGCGCAGATCGACCACCGCGATCAGCCAGGTCGCAGGATCGCCACGCACTCGACGTGGTGGGTCATCGGAAACAGGTCGAACGCGCGCACCGTGTCCAGCTGGTAGCCAAGCTCGCCGAACGTCGCGACGTCGCGCGCGAGCGCCGCCGGGTCACACGCGACGTAGGCCACCGCCCGCGGAGCCCGATCGACGATCGACCGCACGACCGGGGCCTTCGCGCCGGTCCGAGGTGGGTCGAGCACCACGATGTCGACCCGTCCGCTCAGTTCGCGCCGCTGCAGGACCCGGTCGACCCGTCCTTCGATCACCCGGACCCCGTCGCGCCAACGCAGGTTCCAGCGTGCGTCGGCGGCGGCCTGGCGCGAGCCTTCCACGGCGACGACGCTGCCGCTCGGGCCGACGTGGTCGGCCAGCACGCCGGCGAACAAGCCGACACCGCAGTACAAGTCGAACGCGCGCTCCCCTGCCACGGGACGCAGCCCGTCGAGCACGGCCTGCACCAACGTGTCGGGCGCGCCGGGATGGATCTGCCAGAACCCACTCCCGGTCACCTGCCACGTGCGCCCGGCTGCGGTCTCGGTGTGCCAGGTGGACCCGGAACCGGCCATGATCACATCGGCGGGCAGGTCCGGTAGCTTTCTCGCATCTGGCGCGGGCCCGTCTTCGGCCCCGGTGATCACGACCAACCGCTCGCCGCTTCCCGAGGCGATCGCCTCCACCGACGCCGCGCCCGGCCAGCGGTGGTGCTCCACCCCGATGGCGCGTACCTCGGGATGCGCGATCAGGCACTGCTCGATGGTGACGATGTCGTGCGAGCGGTGCCGCCGGAGCCCGGGCCGACCCTCGCTGTCGACGGCATAGGTCACCCGGGTTCGCCAGTCGAGCCCTTCGGCGTCGCCGGGAACCGCCTCGACCTCGATCTCGCGATCGAGGCCGGCGAGCCGGCTCAATTGCTCGGTGACCACCGCGGCCTTCATCCGCCGTTGCGCCGCCGGGGCCGCGTGCTGCCAGTCGCAACCCCCGCAGCCGCCCGGCGCGGCATACGGGCACGGTGCGACGACTCGGTCCGCAGATGCCTCGATGATCTCGATGGCGTCGGCGCGCCAGAAGCGGTCGTCCTCGCCGCCCTCGGTGACCCGGATACGAACCGTCTCGCCAGGCAGGGCATGCCGGACGAACACCGCTCGGCCTTCGTGACGGGCGACGCACGAGCCACCGTGGGCGACCGAGCCGATCTGCACGACCATTTCGTCCCCCGCCCGGGACCGCCCCCGTTCCCGACGCGGCGGGCGGCTCAGCTCGGCCTCCGGGGGGTCTCGGCCGACGACAGCAGCTGCCACGGCACCGTGGTCACCATGACGCCGGGGGTGAACAGCAACCTGCTCTTGAGCCAGAACACACTCTGATTGTGCAGGATCTGCTCCCACCAGTGGCCAACGACATACTCCGGGATGTAGACCGTCACCACGTCCCGTGGGCTTTCGCGCCGGATGGCACGCACGTACTCCACCATCGGGCGCGCGATCTCGCGGTAGGG
>JAJYTA010000294.1:553-3265 GCA_021793295.1 Actinomycetes bacterium | reverse complement strand
GCGGTCGAACGGGCCGGCCGGGCTGACGTCGCGCGCGGGCGTTTGGTGCCACTTGCCGAACGCCCCGGTGTTGTACCCGTTGCCGGCCAGCACCTGCCCGAGCGTGGCCGCGCTGCGGGGGCGGATGCCGTTGTAGCCCGGCGCCGCGCTGGCCATCTCCGTCGTCACGCCCATGCCCACCGAGTGGTGGTTGCGCCCGGTCAGCAGGGCCTGCCGGGTGGGTGAGCAGATCGCCGTGACGTGGAAGCGGGTGTAGCGCAAGCCGCCGTCGGCCAGGCGCTCGGCCGTGGGCGTGCGGCACGGTCCGCCGAACGCCGAGGGCGCCCCGAACCCCATGTCGTCGATGAGCACCACGAGGACGTTCGGTGCACCCTCCGGGGGCCGCACCGGCTGGTTCGGCTGATACGGCGGGTCCTGCTTCCGGACGTCGACGGACGTGGCCGGCGGGCGAGCGGGATCAGGAATCGGCAGGTGCTCGCGGGCAACGTACGGTTCGGTCAACGCGGTTCTTTCTCCTTTTCGCCAAGGTGGGGTTCGGCCGGGTTCGTGCCCGCCGCGTCACCCGTCGACGGACTCGACCCCGTCGAGCCACTCGTCGACCACGTCCGGGTTCTCCTCGATCCACGTCGAGGCGATCTCCTGGGCGGGAATGTTCTCCTGGCTGAGCTGGTGGATCCAGTCCGATGCGGTTTCGAGGTCGACCGACATCTGGTCCAGGAACTTCATGACGTTGGGGTTGTTCTCGTAGTACTCGGCGTTGGCCAGGACCCGGATCTCACCGGCGCCGGGCCACACTTCGTCGGGGTCCTCCAGGTACACCAGATCCCACTCGACGTTCATCCAGTGCGGTTCCCAGCCGAGGAAGACGATCGGCTCACCGGCCGAAGCAGCCTTCTCGACCTCTCCGAGCATCGCGGCCGTGCTCGACTCCGCCAGCGTCCAGTCACCGAGGCCGTAGGCGTCGGCATCGATGGCATCGGAGATGTACTGGTTGCCGGGGGTACCGGCCTCGATACCCACGAACCGGCTGCCGAACAGCTCCGCCTTCGCGTCGAGGTCGGCCAGCGACTCGACGCCGTGCTCCTCGGCGACGTACTTCGGCACCACCGGCGCGTACTTGGTTCCGGTGACCAGCGTCTTGACCACTTCGATGCTGCCGTCATCGAGGAACTTCTGGAACACCGGCTCCTGGCTCGGCCACCAGTTGCCGAGGTAGACGTCGGCGTCGCCGTCGCTGAGTCCCTGTGCACCCACCGGAACAGCGAGCTCGTCGACGGTGACCTCGTATCCGAGGTCACCGAGAAGCTGCTTGACGATCTCGTTCTCTACGACGAGGTCCTCCCACGGCTGCTGAACCAGGCGCAGCTCCGTGCTCTCCGAGCCGGCGTCATCGGTCGAGTCCGATCCGCCGCACGAGGCGGCCAACACCATGGCGAACGCAGTCACGACAACGGTCCCGACTCGACGTGGTCGGAGGCTCATCAGAGATCCTTTCAGAAATATGCAGGTCAGCGAGCTTCGCCCACCGTTGCATAGGCGGATGTCCGCTTCAACGTCAAAGACGTCACAAGCTAGACGGGTTTTCAGTAGATCGCATAGATCGCTTCTATGGCTACTGGTTCGCGTCACTCCGCGGCGCTGTCGTCCGGATGGGTCGACCGGCCCGGCGGCCACTGGGCCACGAGATCAACGAACGCCTGCGCGGCGGGCGACAACGGCGACGACGGCCAGATCAACACGCCTCGACGCGACAACGGTGGACTCAGGCGGACGACCACCGCGCCGAGCTTCTCGGCATCTTCAGCCAGGCTGCGCGGCAGCAACGCCGCGCCGGCACCGGACAGCACGAGCGGGACGATCGCCGCCCGGTGTGTGAGCTCGACCGCGATGCGCGGCAAGACGCCCTCGTCGCCGAGGACGTCGTCGAGCACACTGCGCGTCGTCGTGCCGCGCGGCGTGGTGACGAAGTCGAGGCCGGCGAGTTCCGCGACCGACAGCACCCCGGCCTGCGGTGCCTGCGCCGTCGGCGGCAAGACCGCCATGATCTCCTGCGCCGGCAACTCAAGAGAGCGCATCCCCGTGGTGGAGACGCTGTGCTCGGTCAACCCCAACTCACACTGGCCACGGCGGACGAAGTCGATCACAGCCGCGGCATTCTCGGGGTCGACGACGTTGAACTCGACCCCCGGATAGCGGCTCCGGAACGCACCGATGAACGCCGCCAACGGATCCACGGCCAGCGTGGTGACCGCGACGATGTCGACGCGGCCGATCACGAGGCCCGTGACCTGCTGCGCGATCGAACGCACCTGGGAGAAGTCGTGCAACACCCTTCGCGCGGGGTCCAGCAGCGCCTCACCCACGTCGGTCAGCACCACGCCGCGCCCGAGCCGCCGGAACAACTGGGCGCCGACCTCACTCTCCAGCACCCGGATCGCGTACGACAGCGACGGCTGCGCGATGCGCAGCGCGTGGGCAGCGCTGGTGAAACTCCCGTGACTGGCCACCGTCAGGAAGTATTCGAGCTGCTTGCGCTCCACGCGTCATGAGCCTACGGCAGCGGTCGCGGGTTGTCGGGCCGGTCGTACGCGGGAGCGGGTGGCCGGTGAGGCGGGCGGTCCGCGCCGTCAGCCGTGCTGCTGGTTGTGTGCTGCAGCTCAAGCCGGGCCAGCATACGCATCGCGCTCGCGGGGCGCCGTAGGTGCCGATGGT
>JAJYTA010000294.1:0-543 GCA_021793295.1 Actinomycetes bacterium | reverse complement strand
TACGGCAGCGGTCGCGGGTTGGTGGTTCACGCGGGTTCAGGTGGTCGGTGCGGCGGCCCGGTCCGCGCCGTCGGCCGTGCTGCTGGTTGTTTGCTGCAGCTCACGTAGGGCCTGCTCACGCGTCGCGCTCGCGGCGCCGAGGTCGCCGATGGTTGGTTGGTTTTAGGCGTTATAGCGCCCAAAACCAACCAACCATGAGTCCGCGGCGCTCTTGCGTGGGGCCGCTGGGGCCGGTCGTGAAGATCGTCGTGGTGGCGAGTGCTGGTTTGGGCGGTCGTGAAGATCGTCGTGGTTGAAAATGCCGCTATACCGCGCGCCCAGTCCCACGACGATCATCACGACCCGCAGAACCGCGCATTTCCCAACACAACGATCTTCACGACCGGCACAAGATCGGCGCTGCTTCACACGACGATCTTCACGACCGCAACTAATCAGCACGACCGACCAACCGGGCGCGACCGCACCGGCCCTGCAACAGCTAGCCGAAGAGACTGCGGACCAGCACGGCGAGCGCTGAGGCGGCGCAGACGCCGAGCACGG
>JAJYTA010000293.1 GCA_021793295.1 Actinomycetes bacterium | reverse complement strand
AGGCTCAGCGCGCCTTCCCACCGGCCGTAATCGGGCTCGGTGCCCATCACGAGCAGTCGCCGACGATGATCGTGGGTGATGGCGTGCGGGCGGGTCTGCTGGAACTGCGGATCGATACGGCCGATCTCGGCCGCCTCGGTGCCGTTCAGCGGCATCGCGGCGAACCGAGCCAGCGTGTAGAGCCCCATGTACAGCGTGTCGTCGGCGATGACCATGTCTTTCGCCTCACCTCCGAGGGTGAGCCGAAAGCTCGGCGTCGACGACGGATCCATGTCCGGGTGCACCTGCAAGCCCCCGGTGCCGCCGACGAACACCTTCGTGCCATCGGTGGCCAGGCTCTGCGGCCTCTCCGGCAGCGGCTGCAGGTCGGGGCTGGACAGGTCGAGGATCTCGAACGATCCCTCCTGAGGATCGAGCACGACGCCGTTGGCGTTCTGCACCGACCACACCCGGCCGTCGTCCAGCATGCCCATACGCATCGCGCTGGCCTCGGCAACCGGTGTGGCCACGGGTGTGACCTCGCCGGACCACAGCCGGTAGTGGAACACGGTGCCGGTCGGACGGGTGCCGAGCCACATGTCCTCGCCCGTGCCCGTGATGGCGGTGACGAACGTGTTGTTCGGGACCGGCACGATCTCGTACCGCGAGGGGTCGGCGGTGTCGATGACCAGCAGATCACCGGTCGGCGACATGCCCGCTCCCAGGACGGTGCCCAGCTGGGTGAAGGTGGCCACGAAGGTGCGGTCGGCCAACTCGGCGGGGAGGAGATCGGTGCGAGCCGCGCTGGCGCGGTCGTAGGCCACCAGATGTGCGTGAGCGCCGATACCGCAGTACACCGTCGTCTCGGTGACGGCGATGTCGCGGACATACGTCTCGGCGTCGTGCATCCGACCGTGGTCGGTGCTGGTTCCGGTCGCAGGGTCGTACTCCCACAGCAACGCGTCCGGATACGTTCCGACGAACACCGAACCGTCGGGTCCGGCCTTGACCGTCCATCCCACGGTCTGTCCGAGGGCGAGGACCTCGGTCACGTCCATGGTGAGCGTGTCGATCTTGTACAGCAGGGCCGGGGAGTACGTGGAGACGTACAGATCGGTGCCGACGGCATCGGCGCCCCAGACGCCCTCCCCGCCTGGAATCACGGCGGTCTTCGTGACCGCGCCGGCGTCGAGGTCGTAGGCCGCGACCTTCGTCGGTGAGACCTGCCGGGTGGCAAACCAGATCTCGGCCCCGATACGGATCCCGTTGCCGAAGCTCATGGCTTCCGCGGCAGTGCCGAGATCGGTGACGACCGGCTCAGCTGCCCGTGCCGGCGCCTGCGCCGCGGCGGTGCCGAAGGGCCGGGCGGCCACCAGAGCGGTCGTTCCACCGAGCACGGCCGCGGCGCGCAGGACGGTTCGGCGGTCATAGCGGTGTGGGTGGCTGATCGTCATCACGAACCTCCGAGGCCCCGGCGGCGCACCAGACGGCGCGAGCAATACAGGTCTGAACCGTAAATGCTCAGACACACCATCGCAATGCCCCGAAGTCGTGACCAAGCGTCCGTTCGACACCCTGCAATCGCCTCCGACCTGCGCCGATCATGGCATCACGCCACTTCGGTCGACCGAAACACCAATTTCGGCATTGACCGATATGCGCGATAGGCGCTAGCTTCAGCCGGACGCGTCTGCCGATCACGGAGGACCTCATGAGAAGGATCACGCTGGGCTTGGCTCTGGCGGCACTCGTGACAACGCCACTGGTGTCGTCGGCTGCGGAGGATCCAGGCGAGGGCCGGGGCGAGCTCACGTCGCTCGGTGTTCCGTTGCAGGACGTGCTGCTCATCGGGGGTACGGTCGCGCCGGGCCCGGACGGCGAGACCGCGTTGTTCAGCGTGTCGTCCGGCGAACCCGCGCACCTCAACGCGGTGGACCCGGCCACCGGTGAGGCGCTGGCCCGCTTCGACCTCCCCGGCAGTTCGGGCGCGTGGGCCACCGACGTCGGCCCCGACGGCAGCGTGTGGGTGGGGACGTACGGCGATTCCCACCTGTTCCGCTGGACCGCAGACGGCGGCGTGGAAGATCTGGGCAACCCGATCGACAGCGCGACGTTCGTGTGGGACGTCGCCGTCGCCGACGACGGGTACGTGGTCGGCGGCACCTACCCGGACGGCAAACTGTTCGGTTACGACCCCGCTACCGGGGAGTTCCGTGACTTCGGCCAGGTCGCCCCAGGGCACTCCTATGCCCGCAGCGTCGCCACGTACGGCGACCTCGTGTTCGCGGGCACCGAAGATCCCGCCGCGGTGTCGATGCTCGATCGCACCACCGGCGAGATCACGCCGTTGCCATTGCCGGACGGACTGGACGTCTCCCAGGCATGGGCCTACGACGTCGACGTCGTCGGCCACCACCTGTTCGTCCGTTTCGGTGACGCGTTCCCGGCGTCGCTGTACGTGTGGGACATCGAAGCCGGCGGCTGGGTCGACTCGCTGGAATCGGCCCACGGCCTCGAGCCGTCACCGCCGGACGAGGACGGGCGCACGTACCTCATCCAGGACGGCGAGCTGATCCGTTACGACCCGGCCGACGGAAGCGTCGAGCGCACCGGGATGCAGTTCACCGGTCGGGTGGCCAACACCCGCGGCATCGGCTGGGCCGAGCTCGGGCTGCCGGACTACCCGGGCCGCAGCATCGTCGGGCACCTCTGGCGCGGCAAGGCCTTCCGCTACAACCCCGAGACCGGCGCGCACAGCTTCATCGACACGACGATCGAAGGCGAGCCCATCGGCATCACGGCCATCTCCGACGGACCCGACGAGCGCGTCTACGTCGGCGGGTTCCTCAACGGCGGGTTCGCGGCCTTGGACCCGGCATCCGGCGAGCGCGAAGAGTTCCACACCTTCTCGCAGTCCGAGGCGATGACCAACCACGGCGGCAGGCTCTTCATCGGCGCCTACCCCGACGCGCGCGTCTACAGCTACGACCCCGCGCAGCCGTGGCACAGCCCCGAGTACTCGCCGTCGCCCGACCCCGGCGCCACGGACAACCCCGCGCGGTTGTTCGACTTCAAGGCCGAGCGGCAGATCCGGCCACGCGCGCTCACCTCTGCCGGTGACTACCTCGCGGTGGGCACGATGCCCGACCTCAACGAACTCGGCGGGGTGTTCGCACTGTACGACGCGGCCAGCGACGAGCTCGTGCACGCCGAGCGCAACCTGATCACCGATCAGAGCATCGTGTCGTTGACCTACGCCGACGGCGTCGTGTACGGCTCGACGAGCATCTAC
>JAJYTA010000087.1 GCA_021793295.1 Actinomycetes bacterium | reverse complement strand
GTCAGCATCCTGCTCACCCGACACCTGCGCCGACACCTCCGGCGGCGTCGTGTCGTCGCCACCACCGTCGGTGACCACGAGGATGCCCGACATCGCACTGTGTCCGGGGATGGCGCAGTAGTACCGGTAGGTCCCCGGCGAGAGGTTCACCTGGACTTCGTGCCGCCCCCCGTTCGGGTCGTTCGGACTGGCGACGATGTCGACGTCGACGTCCTGGTTGTACTCCGGATTCGTCGTGTCGAACGTCAGCGTGTGCGTCATGTACGTGGTGTTGCCGGTGGCTTCACTGTTTTCGAACACGATCGTCGCCGGCCCGGCGGTCGCCGTGGTCGGGAAGGACGCGTACTCCGTCACGCTGTCGTCGGCCGTCCACGTCAGCACCTGCTCTGCGGCCGCCTCCGGCTGCGAGGCATCGACACTGGAGGACGTGATGGTCGGGACCGCCGATACGGGCGCGATGAACACTGCCGTGAGCGCAGCGGCCAGCGCCGCCACGCCCAGCGCTGCCGCACCTCGAACTCGTTCGAACATGGGAATGCCACACCTCTCGTGGTTCCGTTGGGGCGTCGGTGGACGGTGGTGGGGCGGTGCGGGCACGACGCGAAGTCGGGCCCGCACCGCCTGGTCAGCGTCCGGTCAGAGTTCACGCACCCTGATGTTGCGGAACTCGATCGCGTCGTTGTCGCTGTGGTTCTGCAAGCCGATGAACCCGCTGGCGAATTGACGCAGGTCCGTCGGCGGGTCACCGTCACGAGACGATTCCTGGCCGGGCGCGTTCTCGAACTCGTTGATCACGACGCCGTTGCGGATGATCGTGTAGTGCTGATCGACCACACGAATCTCGTAATCGTTCCACTCACCCTTCGGTGTCGCTCCGGCATCGTCCAGGCCGACGACGTCGAAGTTGTAGATCGAACCGGTCTTCTGCGGCTCGCCTGACTCACCGTCGTAGATCTGCACTTCGTGGCCGCAATAGATGGCCACCCAGGCCTCGGAATTCGCCGCGGATCCGGTCTGGCCGCATTCCGGGCGCTGGTCCACCGGCGTTCGAGGATCGGGGAACCGGACGAAGACGCCGCTGTTCGCCCGATGACCCTCCGGGGCGACGTCACGGAACTGCAGCTTCACCGAGAAGTCGCCGAACTCCTCGGCCGAATACCACAACATCCCCAGGCCACCGCGGGCGAACAACGTGCCGTCGTCCTGCAACTCGAAATGACCACTCGGCGCCTGGGACCACCCCTGCAACGACTCGGCGGTCCCGTCGAAGATCGTCACGTAGCCGGTGTCACCGGGCTTACCGATCTCCGACGACGCTGCGGAGCGGATCAACGTCGACCGTTCCCGGCTGGTCAGCACGCCATCATCGACCAGGCCCGCGGCGACATCACCGACGTGGCGGACGAAGGCACCGTGGTCGTCCCAGCTGCGCTCGTCCTCGATCAGGTCGTTGACCGTGCAGCCGCCGCCGACCCCGTGGTTGGTCACACCGGTGTCGGCATCGCGCAACCACACCGTGTCACGGTCGTCCGGGACCGCGCAGCCGACATTGACCTCGACCTCGGCCGTCATCGTCTCGCCGTCGGCATAGGTCACGGTCAGCGTCGCCGTGTAGGTGCCCACCGCGTCGTAGGTGTGCCTCGGGTTCGCCTCGGTCGACGTCGTACCGTCGCCGAGATCCCACTCGTAGGACACACCACCGGAACGCGCGCCGGTGAACGCGATGGTCAGCGGCTTGTCCTGCACGGCCGTCGCCGACGCCGTGGCTGTCGGGGTCGCCGGCCCACCGCTGTAGGTGACGCGGAGCAGCTTCTGGTTGTCCGTGAGGCTGAAGAACCCGCCGCCGTAGTCGAGCATGTACAGCGCGCCGTCCGGGCCGAACTTCGAGTCCATCATCCAGTGCTGCAGCTCGTTGCTGCCGGCACCGGCGCGGATGATGTGGCGCAGATCCTCAGCGAACAGCGGCGGCGCCTGCTCCTCGATGCCGTCCGGATCCACCGTCACCGCGATGCGGTTGTTGGGATTGGACTCGTCCCCGATGAGCCACTTGTCTTCCCAGTACGACGGCCAGGCGACACCGCTGTCGGTGTTCACGTTCTCGCGGTGGTACGTCGGGCCGCTCATGATGGCCTGGCCGCCGCCGCGCAGGTACGGCTGCGTGTACGTGACGTCGTCCAGGTCATAGGTCGGTACGCCGCTGCCGTCGTCGCGCTCGGGGAAGACCGGGCCACCACCGCCGGGCGCGTACCAGATCATGTTGTCGCGCGCGGGTGGGATGTCGACGAGCCCGGTGTTACGCGGCGAGGTGTTCTTCAAGTTGTCGCAGTCGTACCACCCGGTCAGGATCGAGGCGTCCTCGTTGCTTCGGTCACGGTAGGGCTGCCGGTTGCCCATGCAGTACGGCCAGCCCTGGTTACCGGCCGAGGTGATGATCGTCGCGGTCTCGTACTTCGCCGGTCCCAGCTCGGGGTCGGGTTCGAACGCGTCCGGGCCGACCCAGGCGGCCTTCAGCCAATCCGTCTCAGGGTCGATGCTCAGCGTCGAGATGTTGCGAACGCCCATCACGTAGATCTCCGGGCGGGTCTTGTCTCCGGGGTCTTCGGACTCCGGGAACAGGTTTCCGTCGGGAATCGTGTAGGTGCCGTCGTCCTCCGGGTGGATCCGCAGGATCTTCCCGTTCAGGTCGTTGGTGTTACCCGAGGTCCGGCGGGCGTCCTGGAACGAGACGCCCTTGTAGTCCAAGGTCCAGTTGTTGCCCGAATAGCCGCTGGAACCCTGCGACGAGTTGTTGTCGCCGGAGCCCACGTAGAGGTTGCCTTCGGAGTCGAAGTCCATTCCGCCGCCGGCGTGGCAGCAGCTGTGGATCTGTGTGTCCCACTGCAGCAGGTCCACCCGCGAATCCAGGTCGATCGTCGCGGTCGCGGCGTCGTAGGTCAGCCGCGACACCGTGCGCTGGCCGATCCGGTTCTCCACGTCGATGGACTCGTAGGGCATCCACATGATGTAGATCCACCCGTTGTCGGCGAAGTCAGGGTCGAGGGTGATGCCGACGAGGCCTTCCTCGGCCTTCACCAGCTCGCCGCCGCTGCCCCGGTTGCCGAACACGTCCAACGTGGCCAGGAGTTTGACGTCCTCGGTCTCCGGGTCCCACTGGTGGATGGTGCCGCAGCCCAGGCCGACGTTCGGGTCGTCCCAGTCCGGGATTGGCCCGGACGGGCAGGCGGCCTTGCCGATGTAGAAGACGGTGCCGTCCGGAGCGATGTCGAGCCCGTGCGGCTCACCGATCTGGTCGAGCTGGCCGTCTTGGTTCTTCGCCGTCAACCGCTCGATCTCGTAGTTGGAGCCGATGGTCGCCTGGCAGTCGCCGCGCGCCATGCCCGTCGTCCACTGAATCGCGCCGAGCAGGTGGCTGCGGAAGCGCTCCTCGGTGTAGCTGTCGGCGGTGCCGCCCATGCCGGTGTAGAACGAGCGGCCGCCGTCGTAGTCGCGGCACCACGAGATCGGGTGGAAGGCGCCGTTTTCGCCCTCACCCGGGTCGTAGGTCTTCTCTTGGACCTGGGCGATGGTGTGCACCTCGCCGATCGGGTTGGGCGCCCAGTTCATCCAGCGGTCGGTACGGGTCCACGTCATCGGCAGCCCGTCGTTCGCCGGGTGCTGCCGGTCGACGACGCTGACCGTCGCCTCCTGCGGCTCGATCGGCTCCGGCTCGGTGGTCGCGTCACCGGTGAACAGTTGTAGTTCAGCCAGCTGAGTCAGGTCGTCACCGGCGTTTGCCGTGATGTCGAGCCGGTAGTACTGGTAGGCCTCGGTGTTCTCGAACTGGAAATCCCGTGTCAGGAACCGGTTCGGGAAATCCTCCCCGCTGCGGCTGTCCAGGTCCGTCCACGTCTGGCCGTCGGCCGAACCCTGCAACGTCCAGTCCTGCGGGTCGCGCCCGGCGAAGTCGTTGGCCGAGGTCAGGGCGTATTGGGTCACCGCGGCTGGTTCGGCCAGCTGAAGCTCGATCCACGCGGTCGGCTCGAAGGCCAGCCACTTGGTGCCGTCGTCACCGTCGATGAGGTTGGCCGCGATCTCGTTCGGCGGGTTCTCCGCGCTCGCGCTGACCTCCACGACCTCCTCGGGATCGGGCAGCGCCCCGACCGGACGCGTGCCGATCAAGCCGGTGAACCAGTCCGAACGCTCCTGAGCCCGCGCCGCGTCGCCGATTCCGAGAAAACCGCCGCCGGCCTCGATATAGGCCTCGAGCGCAGCCTCTTGCTCTCTGCTCAGCTCGGTGCCGGTCGCGGAGAGGAACACCACGCCGCGATAGGCGCCCAGGCTCTGCGGCGAGAACACCGACGGGTCCGTCGACTCCTCGACGGCGAAGCCGTGCTGTGTGCCCAGGTCCTTGATCGCCTCGGTGGCCGCGGCGACGGGGTCGTCCTGCTCGTCGGCAGCGCCGTGGAACACCAGGACGGTGACCTCACCCGACGCGGCGGCATTGGTACGGGGCGACATCCGGGCCGCGTCGGTCTCGCCCGCCCGATCGTCCTGGCCGGTCGCCGACGTCGGCGTGGGTGTCGGCGTCGGCGTCGGCGTCGGCCCACCTTGGGCGGGCACCGCCGACAGGCCGAGCGCCATCGCGGCGCTCGTCGCCAGGATCGCCGCCCGCCGCCAACGGGCCGGAGGGGCCCCCTGACGGTGCGGACGTGCCAGACCTCTGCGTCCCATCGCTACTCCTTCACTTGATCGTGCGCCCCGTGCGTGTGCTGGTTCGGCCCAGTCATCGTGGTGGTGGTAGCTGTCCGCGGTCGGCGTTCCTGCAGGTCACCGCGGGGTGGCGTCGGCGAGCCCTACTCGTGGTCGCCGTGGCCCTTGAAGCGGTCTAGCGCCTCCTGCGCGTGGTCGGGGATGCTGCCGTCGGCGTTGCGGACGAGGAAGATCCCCGACATGCCCTGCTCGGAATGGAACTGGACGTGACAGTGGTACATCCACGCCCCCGGCCCCACGTTCTCGCCGGCGATCACCTGGAAGCCGAACGACGAACCGGGGTTGAGGTCCTTGTTGTCGATCACTGCGCTGGGGTCGTTCGGCCCGCTGAGCCATCCGGTGCGGTTGTCGACCCACTTGTGCGCATGTAGATGGAAGGTGTGAAAGAGATCGCCATGCCCGATGGCGATGAACTCGACGCGCTCGCCGAGGTTCGCCTCGAAGATCGGCGTGTCCGGCGCCATCTTGTTGTTGATCATCATGCCGTTGAACACCACGGTGAACTGCCGGTCGGGTAACACGTCACCGCGCCGGCGCACGATCAACGCACCGTAGAGGCCCTTGGCGATGCCGACGGAACCGTGCGGTGATCTCATGGCGTGATCGTGGTAGTGCCAGTACCCGGCGCTGCCCGGCTTCCACAGCCGTCCTGGGCCGGTGGAGGGTGCGTGGCTGCGCCACACGTAGGTACGCGTCTCGCCGGGCTCGTTGAACGAATCGTTCAGCGGGCTACCGTCGGAGTCGACGTCGTAGTCCACGCCGTGCGGGTGGATCGACAGTCGCTCGTCGGTGTTGTTGACCAGCTCGATCTCGAGGGTGTCGCCTTCGAGCATCTCGAGGATGGGCCCGGGCACTGTCGCTTCGCCCGGAGCGTAGCCGTAGCCGATGTCGCCGCTGGGCAATTCCTCGGCGTACAGCGTGATCCGGTGGGTCTCTGCCGTGGCGGAGGCGGCGTGGCGCACCGAGTCGTCCGCTGCCACGGCGGTCGACGCTACGGCGGGAACGGCGACACCTGCCGCAGCGCCGGCCAGCATCACACGGCGTGAGACCTGACGTGCCGATACGGCGTTGTCATCGTGACTGTCAACCATGGGTCTCCATCCGGTCAGCCCGGTGTGCCCGCACCGGGAGGCGACGACTGAGGGGACATCGACGCAGCTCGAGCGCGATGTGGGCGACGTCGGAACGCTGCCTCGTCCGCACTCTCGGCGGTCGCGCTCGTCGATGACATTCCATGACGAGGCACAATAGGGGGACTTTTGCATGGACGTCAATCGAAAGTTTCTGACATATCGTCAAATGCCCGGTGTCTATTGCCTAGCCAGCACCAGGTTTGCCACGGAAGTTTTCGCTGCGGCCGATGCCGGACATGGGTAACCTGGACCCGACTATGCGGGTAAACGCTTTCCTAGTGTGCTGCAGCGTAAGGTCGACGGTTTCACACGGTCAAGGACTCGCCGGGCGCTACGGACCGGTCCGTGTCAGCGCGGGCTGACGACCACGGCGATCAGTCCTGGCCCCACGTGGGCGCCGATCACCGCCCCCACCTCGCTCACCACGACGTCTCCCACACCGGGCAACCGCTCGGCGAGCCGGCGCGCCAAGTCATTGGCGCGATCGGCGTGGTCGAGGTGGTGGACGGCGACGTCGACGCGGGAGCTCTGGTCGACCCCCGACGTCGCCCGATCGACCGCCAGGTCTTCCAGCCGCGCCACCGCACGCGAGGTTGTCCGGACCTTCTCCAGCAGCTCGATCCAGCCATCACGCAACAGGAGCAACGGCTTGATCGCCAACGCCGTACCGACCACCGCCGACGCCGCGCCGACGCGCCCGCCGCGCCGCAGGTGTTCGAGAGTGTCGACGTAGAAGTACGCCGACGATCGCCGCGCGCGCTCCGCGGCCGCGGCGGCGACTTCGTCGGCGGTCAGCCCGCGTTCGGCTGCCTCCGCCGCGGTCAGCACCGCGAACCCGAGCCCCATGCCGAGTGATCGGGAATCCACCACATGCACGGGAATCGGCGCATCACGCGCGGCCAAGCGTGCCGAGTCGGCGGTCCCGGACAGGCTTCCGGACAGATGTACCGACACCACGCTCGTGGCGCCGCGCACGCTGACCGACTCGTAGACGTCGAGAAACGTCCGGGGACTCGGCCGCGACGTCGTGACCGTCGCATGCGAGCGCAGCGCCTCGGCGATGGCGACCGGACCCACGTCGTCACCCTCGTCGTGCGGCTGCCCGTCGACGATCACCTGCAGCGGGACGATCTCGATGCCACGCTCGGCAACGACATGCGGTGACAGGTGGGCCGTCGAGTCGGTGACGATCGCGATCCGGCCGGGCATCAGCCTCAGTCCGGAACGACGTTGACCAGTTTCGGCGCTCGTACGATGACCTTGCGCACGCCCCGCCCCTCCAGCGCGCGCTGCACCGCCTCGGACGCCAGCGCCTGCTCCTGCAGCGTGTCGTCATCGACCGACGGTGGCACCTCGATGCGGTCGCGCACCTTGCCCGCCACCTGCACCACGCACGTCACGGTCTCGTCGACCAACAGGTCCGGATCAGGCGTCGGGAACGGCTCGTAGGCCAGCGACGTCGAATGGCCCAGTCGCGACCACATCTCCTCGGCGATGTGCGGCGCCACCGGCGCGATCATCAGCACCAGCGGTTCAGCCACTTCGCGCGGCACAGCGGACAACTTCGTCAGGTGGTTGTTCAGCTCGATCATGCGTGCGATCGCGGTGTTGAACCGCATCGCGGCCATGTCCGAGCGCACGGCGTCGATCGTGCGATGCAGGATCCGGCGGGTCTCGTCGTCGGCAGGCTCGTCGACGACGGCGGTCTCCCCCGTCTGCTCGTCGACCACGTTGCGCCACACCCGCTGCAGGAACCGGAGCGAGCCGACGACCGCGCGAGTCTCCCACGGCCGCGACTGGTCCAGCGGGCCCATCGACATCTCGTACACCCGGAACGTGTCCGCCCCGTACGCGTCGTACATCTCGTCCGGGGTGACGATGTTCTTCAGGCTCTTGCCCATCTTGCCGTACTCACGGCGGACGGGCTGGCCGTTGTAGACGTAGATGGTCTCCGACGTCTCGGGGTCTTCGACCTCTTCGACCTGCTCGGCCGGCACGTACTGCCCGCGGGAGTCGACATAGGCGTAGGCCTGGATGTAGCCCTGGTTGAACAGCCGGAAGTACGGCTCTTCGCTGGACACCCAGCCCAGGTCGTACAGGACCTTGTGCCAGAACCTGGCGTACAGCAGGTGCAGCACGGCGTGCTCGACGCCGCCGACGTACAGGTCGACGCCGCCGGGATCGTCAGCACTGCGGTCCGGCTGCGGGCCCATCCAGTACCGCTCGACGTCGGGGTCGACGACCCGCTCGTCGTTCGCCGGGTCGATGTAGCGCAGGTGGTACCAGCACGAACCGGCCCAGTTGGGCATCGTGTTGGTGTCGCGACGGTAGCGGCGCGGGCCATCGCCCAGGTCCAGTTCGACCTCGACCCACTCCGGCACCCGCGCCAGCGGCGGCTCCGGCTCGGTGTCGGCGTCGTCGGGGTCGTAGGTCTTCGGCGAGTAGTCCGGCACATCCGGCAGCAGCAGCGGCAACGCGCTGTCCGGCAGGGAGATCGGTCCGACCTCGTCGTACACGATCGGGAACGGCTCGCCCCAGTACCGCTGGCGGCTGAACAGCCAGTCACGCAGGCGGTACGTGACCGTACCGGTGCCCGCACCGCGCTTCTCCAACCAGCTGATCATGGTGGCGATCGCGTCGTCCTTGTGCAGCCCGTTCAAGCTGATCTCGTCGTTGGCGGAGTTGATCGCCGGGCCGTCACCGACGTAGGCCTTGCCGTCGAAGTCGTCCGGCGGCTGCACGGTGCGCACGATCGGCAGGTCGAACTGCTCGGCGAACTCCCAGTCGCGCTCGTCCTGGCCGGGCACGGCCATGATCGCGCCGGTGCCATAGCCCATCAGGACGTAGTCGGCGATGAAGATCGGCACCTGCTCACCGTTGGCCGGGTTGACCGCGTAGGACCCGGTGAACACGCCGGTCTTGTGGCGTCCTTCGGTCTGGCGCTCCAGCTCCGTCTTCATCGACGCCTGTCGGCGGTAGGCCGCGACAGCCTCAGCCGGCGTCGCGAAACCTCCGGTCCACGGCTCGCGCGTACCCTCGGGCCACGCCTTCGCGGTCAATTCCTCGACCATCGGGTGCTCTGGCGCGACCACCATGAACGTCGTACCGAACAAGGTGTCCGGGCGGGTGGTGAACACCTCCAACTCGCCACCGGGCGCCGCGAACCGGACCGTGGCGCCGGGCGAGCGGCCGATCCAGTTGCGCTGCATGGTGCGGACCTTCTCCGGCCACTGGATGCGGTCCAGGTCATCGACCAGCCGGTCGGCGTAGGCGGTGATCCGCATCATCCACTGGCGCAGATTGCGCTGGAAGACCGGGAAGTTTCCGCGCTCGCTGCGGCCTTCGGCGGTGACCTCTTCGTTGGACAGCACGGTGCCCAGAGCGGGGCACCAGTTCACCGGCGACTCGGAAATGTACGCCAGCCGGTGATCGTCGATGATCCGGCGGCGTTCGGCGTCGTCCAGCTCGGCCCAGGACCGTCCGCCCGGCACCTCGCGCTCGCCCGCCTCGAACGCCTTGACCAGCTCGTCGATGGGGCGAGCACGGCCACGGCCACCGTCAGCGTCGGCGTCGTACCACGACTCGAAGATCTGCTTGAAGATCCACTGGGTCCAACGGATGTAGTCGGGGTCGGTGGTCGCGAACGAGCGCCGCTCGTCGTGCGCCAGACCCAGGCGGCGCAGCTGGCGCTTCATGTTGACGATGTTCGCTTCGGTGGTCTCGCGCGGGTGGCGGCCGGTCTGCACGGCGTACTGCTCGGCAGGCAGGCCGAACGCGTCGTACGACAACGCGTGCAGGACGTTGAAGCCGCACATCCGCTTGAACCGACCCACAACGTCGGTGGCGATGTAGCCCAGCGGGTGCCCGACGTGCAATCCCTTGCCCGACGGGTAAGGGAACATGTCCATCAGGAAGAACTTCTTGCTCGGCACGTCTTCACCCTTGGCCGCCGCCTCGTCCGGGTTCGGCGTGTGGAACGTGCCTTCGCGTTCCCAGCGGTCCTGCCAGTAGTGCTCGATCCGCTCGGCCAGTTCGCTGGTGTAGCGGTGCGGTGCCTCGTCACCCGTGGGCGGCGTGGTGCTCGTCTGCAGCTGGCTCATCGGGAGTCGTCCCTCATCGTGTCCGTGGTGTCATCAGGCCAGAACGTGAAAAGACCCCTCACGCAGGAGGGGTCCGCCGCGCCGACGTGACGCCATGATCAGGCGTCCACTACCAGTCAGCGCGGCTCCGTAAGGAGAAGCAGGCCTCGCACACGATCAGTTTAGCGCATGTGCCGCGAGCGAGTGTGACGCCCGGGCGGGTCTCCGGCGACCGGGACGAGCCGGGCAGGAGCCGCCGAGCGCTCAGCCTGAGGCCGCGGACTTGACGAGCACAGCGTCCCGGCTGAGCTCACGGAACCCTACGCCCTCGTACAGCTCCCTAGCCGCTGAGTGACCCGGCGCGCCCAGGCAGGCCACCGTCATGTGGGTGGCGCCGGCCGCGCGGGCGAGCTGCATGCCATGCAGAAGCATCGCTCGGGCCAGGCCTCGGCGCCGGTAGTCGGGGTGAGTGCCGACCGGTTCGAACTCAGCGGTCTTGTTCTCCTCGTCCAGCCACATGATCGCCGACGACACCATCGAGGCGTCCGGAGCCTGCACCAGGACGTGCAGGTCACCGCGGTATCCCGGCGACGTCCGGACACCTTCGTAACTTTCGGCTGTGTACGCCGAGGGCGCCCAGGCGTCCACGTGGGCCTGAACCACAGCCTGCGCATCGACGTGGTCGGCGGTGCGGAACCGGAAACCGTCGGGCAGCACCGGCTGTTCGATGTCGACGAGATCGCGTTCGTTGAGCCGGGACCAGGTGCCGGTGTCGCCGAGTGAGGCCGGGTCGGCGTCGTAGCCGTGCGCAGCCCAACGCCGCAGTCCGAACTCGTCTGCGGCTCCGGCCAGCACCGTACGCCGCAGACCGGCGGCCGTGGCCTCGTACCAGCCGATCACCTCGTCGACGAGTTCGGCGTGGTCCGGGTGAACCTGAAACGCCAGGGATGCGCCCGTGACGTCCTTGACCGACCCGTCGCACAGCCGCACCTGACGAGGAAGTCGAGCCCAACCCCACGCCACCAGGTCGCCGCCGGCGAACCAGAGCTCACGCCGCCAGCTCGCGCCGTCATGGACGTGTCCCCGGCCCCAGTTCCACGCCAGTTCGCCGAATGACGCGTCGGCATTCACGAGGTCCGGGCGGATGGCGGTCAAGCGCTGGGCCAGGCCCTGCATGAGCCGTAGATCCGCGCCGGTCAAGGGTTCACTATGGGCCATGGTGCGCCACTGTGGCAGGGTGTCGGGCCCGCCGTCGAATGATTTTCGGGCGGCCGCCGAAGGCACCACGAGGCGAACTGTCGCATCACGAGGCGTGCACGGGTGGTGTGGTTGGGATTCGCATGCTGAACATGATCATTTGGGGATCAAAATACGAGGTACCAGCGGTCCCAGAACTCGATGGTGATCAGGATGGCGATGATCAGGTACCAGACGGCGGTGATCAGCCCGCGGCTGTCGACGACGGCCCGGCGCAGGCCCGCCGGAGCCTTGAGGTGTCCCTCGGACAGGTTGTAGCCGGTCGTGTAGACGAAGATCGGAATCGTGACGGTCCAGACGACCATGCAGTAGGGGCACAGGGCACCGATGTAGTACACGCTCTGCACGAACAGCCAGGTGATGAACGCCGCACCGAACAGGGCGCCGGTGTTGAGACCCAGCCAGAACCACCGCGGCAACCGCGCGCCGCCGAGCACCGCCACCCCAGCGGTCACCACCACCGGAAACGCCGCGACACCGATGATCGGGTTGGAGAAGCCGAACAGCTCGCCCTGCCAGCTCTGCATCACCTGTCCGCAGCTGACGACCGGGTTGAAGCTGCACGACGGCGTGTAACCGGGATCCTCGAGCAACAAGATCCGCTCGATGATGAGGATGGCCGAAGCGACGGCGCCGATGGCACCACCCACGGTGAGCAGCCAGCCGAGCGCGACAGCCGATGCGCGACGTTCTTCGAGCACCTCGACATCGTCGTCGAGTTGGTCTGTCTCCTGCACGGACATAACTCACCTGACGTGTTGGCCGGACGTGTCGGCGTCGGTATCCGACGCACCATCAAACGTACGCCACCGCAACTTTGTGCCCGGCACTGATCACGATTTTGTCGCAGTGTCTCAGCGATGTGTCAGGATCGTCGGGATGCGCGGCACGGATCGGTCCGCCAAGGCGTGGACGGCGACGGCGGTGCTCATGGTGTGCGCGGTGGTCGTGATCGTGGCCGCCGGTCTCGGGCCGATCAACGTCGTCGAACCGGGGTGGCTGTCCGAAGCGGACGGGTTCGACCCCGACGAGCGAACCATGCCTCGGGAGCTGCCCACGACGACCATGACCATGACGTGGCCCACCGAGCGGCCAACGGACACCGGCACCACGGACTTTCCCTGGAACCTCGCCCTCGTCGCGATCCTCGTCGCTGTCGTCGTCCTGGTGCTCATGCTCATCCGGGGTTTCCCCCGGCCCGGGTGGCGGCGGGCTCGCCGCAGCGTCGTAGGCGGAACCGTCGAGGCATGGCCCGATGCGGCTGAGGACCTGCGCGCCGGCGCCCGCACGGCGAGCGGGGTGCTGGAGGGATCGGGCTCCGCCGATGCTCAGACCGTCATCGAGGCCTGGCTCGCTCTGGAGTCCGCCGCGGCCGGTAGCGGTGCCGCGCGAGACCCGGCGCAGACCCCCACCGAGTTCACCGCGGCGCTGCTGCGCCGACACCATGCCGACGAGGTGGCGACGTCGATGCTGCTCGGCCTCTACCACCGCGCCCGGTTCTCCGCGCATCCCGACATCGGCGTCGACGACGTCGCTGCCGCCAGGTCCGCTCTCGCGACGATCTTGCGGACCCTCAGCAGCCACACCACGCCGATGGAGACGCCGTCGTGAGCCGCCGCGACCTGCTGCGCTGCTTGTTCGCCGGTGCCGCTGTCGGCGGCGGCAGTTGGCTGTTCGGCGTCCAAGGCGCACGCCCGATCCTCCTCGGTGCTTGCACCGCAGCAATCGTGGCGGCGTTCATGACCGTGCCGGCCGGGCATCACCCCCGCTGGCCGCACCAACCAGGTTCCGCCCGCGGCGGTGGCTCCGCCCAGGTCTGGCGATTGGCGAACCGGATCACCCCACTGGTCACGCGCCGTGGCGGAGCCGATGCCGTCCTGCAGAATCGGCTCACTCGGTTGGCGGTGGCCCGGCTGGCTCGCCTGGGTGTCGCCTGGACAGACCCCCGTGCGGCCGAGGTGCTCGGCCCCGACGTCTACCGTGCGCTCACCACACCACGGTTCCGCCCCGACCTGAACGAGCTCCAACGCATCGTCTCCGCCGTCGAGAACGCCGACACCGCAGCTACCGGAGGACACTGATCATGACGCCCACGAGCGGCGGGACGACGGCACCGCCCCGGCCGGTCGCCGACATCGCCCGAGTCGGCCGAGACGTACTGGACCGGGTCGGAACGGCCGTCGTCGGGATGGAACGCACCCTGCGCCTGGCGCTGGCGACGGTGCTCGCCGGCGGCCATGTCCTGTTCGAGGACGTCCCCGGCCTCGGCAAGACACTGGCGGCGCGGAGCCTCGCCACCGCGCTGGGCCTGGAGTTCCGGCGCTTGCAATGCACCCCTGACCTCCTGCCCGGCGACGTCACCGGTTCGTTCGTGTGGGATCCGGGTACGCGCGAGTTCTCGTTCCGGCCCGGGCCGGTCTTCGCCGGTCTCCTCCTGGCCGACGAGATCAACCGCACCCCGCCGAAAACCCAATCGGCGCTGCTCGAGGCCATGGCCGAACGCCAGAGCACCGTCGAGGGCCGCACCTTCGAGCTGCCCCGCCCGTTCCACGTGCTCGCCACGTCCAACCCGGTCGAGTACGAGGGCACCTATCCGCTGCCGGAAGCTCAGCTGGACAGGTTCATGCTCCGGCTGTCCGCCGGGTACCTCGAGCCGGCGAGCGAGGTCGAGGTCCTGAACCGGCGCATCGCCCGAAGGCAGGAACAGACCGAGATCGATCCGGTGGTCGACGCCGAGACGGTGCAGGCGCTGCAGGCCGGTGTCGAGTCGGTCGACGTCGACCCGTCGATCATCGCCTACTGCGTCGACCTCACCGCCGCCACCCGGAGCCATCGCGGGGTCGAGGTGGGCGCGTCGCCACGCGGGTCGCTGGCACTGCTGCTGGCCGCCCGGGCCGTCGCCGTCCTCGACGGCCGCGACTACGTCGTCCCTGAGGACGTCAAGGAAGTCGCCGTTCCGGCGCTGGCGCACCGCCTCACGCTCACCCCTGAGGCGTGGACCATGCAGGTCCGGACCGCCGACTTGGTCGCCGAGGTGCTCGATCGCGTCGCAGGCCCGACGTCGACCCGATGATCAGCAGCGGACCGCGGTGGCAGCCCACGCCGGCGCTGAGCCGGTCGGTGCTGCTGCCCATCGTGCTCGCCGGCGTCGGCTTGGCCGCGGGCCGCGTCGAGCTGGTGTTGCTCGGCGTACCGCTGATCGTGGGTACCGCACTGGCGCTCGGTGGGACACGACCCCCGGACGGCGTGCCGCGGGTGCGCGCCATCGGGCCGAAGATCACCGACGTGGGTCGCCCGGCCACGGTGGCCGTCGAGATCGAGCCGTCCGAGGCACAGATGATCACGACGGTGCTGGTACCGGAATCCCCCGGGTCGCTGGCCGAACGCGTCGCCACCGCCGCCCCGGCGGAGCAACCGCGGCACATCGTCGGCGAATCCACGCCCACCACGTGGGGTACGCAGGTGCTGGCCCGGCCCGACCATCTGGTCGTCGGCGCCGACGCCCTGTTCATCGCCGGGCCCGTCACCGCAGCGCCACGCACCGCCCAGGTGTTGCCGGCTGTCACCACCACCCTCCCACCCGGGCCGCTGCCGGCACGTCCGGCCGGCATGGTGGGTGCGCACCGCTCCCAACGCCCGGGCGAAGGAACCGAACTGCACGACGTCTCCCCGTTCGCGCCCGGCGACCGGCTCCGGCGCATCGACTGGCGGGTGACGGCGCGGCAAGCCGGACCCCACGAGCTGCTCTACACCCGCCACACCCAGGTCGACGCGGACGCGGACGTGATCTGCTGCCTCGACAGCCGCTTCGATCTGCAACCGGAGGTACGTCTGTGGTCCGAGCCGGCGACTCCGGAGGACTCCCACGACGCCGGCCCCCGCAGCATCGACATCGGCGTCGACACCGTCGCATCGATCGCCGCGGCCTACATCGCCCACGGTGACCGGGTCGGCGTCCTCGACCTCACCCGCCAGATGGATACCGTCCGGCTGGGCAGCGGTAGCCGGCACCTGCTGCGTCTGCGGACGTACCTGGCTCGTCACACCCATCGGCCGGGCACCGCGGACACCTCGGCACTCCCCCGCCGGGTGCCCCGTTTCCCGCCGGGTGCCGTGGTCGTCGTGGCGTCGGTGTTCATGGACGACGCCGTCGCCGCGCTGGCAACGTCGTGGCGGCGCTCGGGTCACCCGGTGCTGGCCGTCGACGTGCTGCCGACCCCGGTCGTCCGGATGGCCGACCCCGCGGCCACGCTCGCCGCGCGGGTCGTGATAGCCGAGCGAGACGAGCGGCTGCGCTCGCTGGCCGCCTCCGGGGTGCTGGTCACTTCGGCCGAGCCTGCTGCCCTCGCACTGAGCCTGACCCGCTTGCGCCGGGTCGCAGGGAGGGCGCGCCGATGACGACGGAATCGCGGGCCGAGGGCGCGCTGGGCCCCACCCTGCCATCGTGGGCCTTACGGGCGGGTATCGGCGTGGCCGGGTTCGGGACGGCGGCAGCGGCGTGCGCCTGGGCGTCGGCGTCGGTGTTCGTGTTGATTCTGCTGGCCGGGCTCGCCGTCGCCGCGGCTGGCCTGCCCGCCTCGCATTGGCCGTCGGTGCTGCTCGCGGTCTGCGCGGTGGTCGTCCTGGCCGGCGCTGACGGCATCACCGGCTGGACGGCAGGCACGATGTTCGGGATGCACGCCACGCACGTGCTGGCCGCGGTGGGCGCCGTCGTGCCGGTCGACGCCTCGGTCGAGCGCGCCGCGCTGCGGCCCTCGCTCGAGCGGTTCGTTCGGGTCCAGATGGGGGCTCAGCTGCTGGTGCTCTTCGCCTGGCTGCTCACTCGCGGCTGACCGACGACGGCGGCAACGGGAACCACCGAAGCGCCTCGAACTGCTCGGACATCCCCGTCGGTCCCTCGGCTTCCAACTCGTCCGGTCGTGACGCGAAGATCTCGCGAGCCTGCGCGAGATGCTCGGCCAGCACGTCCTCACCCAGCTGCTCGTGCCGGATGGCGTGCACCGGGCTCCCGAAGTCGTCATAGCGCAGCGCAGCAAGGCGCACCGGTGGTTGCGTCGCACCGTCGCGATGCCGCCACAGCGCGGTACGCGGGTCGAAGACGTACTCACTCAGCAATCGGTGCCCGTACCGGGCGATCAACTCGACCGCGTCGACGATGTAGTCACGCACGGTGTCGGAGATGAAGTAGTTGAAGTTCACCCTGGTCCAGCCGGGCTTGATGCCCTCGCAGCCGACGCTGACGACCTCGCCGAAGGCTTCGGAGGTCGCCGGGCCGACCGAGAGCAACCGGTGCCCGTACGGCCCGGCGCACGAGCAACCGCCCCGGGCCTGGATGCCGAACAGGTCGTTGAGCAACGCGACGACGAAGTTGTGGTGCAAGAATCTCGAGCCGGCGCGGATCCGGAACGACACGATCGACAGCCGCGGTACGTCGTGGTCGCCGAGCACCTCGATGCCGGGCACGCTGTCCCAGCGCCGCACGGCATAGCGCCACAACTTCTCCTCGCGGGCCTGGATGAGATCGGTGCCCACGGCGTCTTTCAGCCCGAAGACGAGCCCGGCCCGGATCGACTCGACGATCGCCGGCGTGCCGCCTTCCTCGCGCGCGACCGGATCGGACAGGTACCGATGCCGGGTGGGGCTCACGAACTCGACGGTTCCGCCGCCAGGCACCGTCGGAACCCGGTTGAGCACCAGGTCGCGATGAACGACCAGGACGCCGGGGGTCTGTGGGCCGCCGACGAACTTGTGCGGGGACAAGAAGATCGCATCCTTGTGGTCGCCGGCTCCAGGCGCGCTCTCGCTCATCCGGATCGGGACGTACGGCCCCGCTGCGGCGTAGTCCCAGAACGACAGCGCACCGTAGCGATGCAGCAGGGCGGCGATCCGGTCGGTGTCGGTGAGGACGCCGGTGACGTTCGACGCAGCCGAGAAACTACCGATCCGGATCGAGCGGCCGGCGTACCGGTTGAGCAGCTCCTCCAACTGCGCCAGATCGATGTGACCGTCGGCGTCGGCGTCCAGGGCCACCACATCGGCGATCGATTCGCGCCACGGCAGTTCGTTGGAGTGATGCTCGTACGGGCCGACGAACACGACCGGTGGCGGTGAGGGCGGGTCGATGCTGACGCCGTGCCGCTCGGCCACGCCGGTGGGCAGCCGCAGCTCGAGGATGCCGATGAGCTTGTTGACCGCCGACGTGGCCCCGGATCCGGTGAAGATCACCAGGTGCTCGTCCGTCCCACCGACGGAGTCGCGGATGATCCGCCGGGCGTCCTCGCGCAGCAGCGTGGTCTGCAGTCCGGTGCCGGAGCTCTCGGTGTGCGTGTTCGCGTACAGCGGCAGAACCTGGCCCCGGATGAAGTCTTCGATGAAGTCGAGCGCCCGGCCCGACGCGGTGTAGTCGGCGTAGGTGACACGCCGGGCCCCGTACGGGCCGTGTAGCACCTCGCCCTCGCCGATGACACCGGTTCGGATGCGCTCGAGCAACGGCGTCGTCCCGACGTCGGCGGGCACCGCACCGTCGGGAGTCATCTCCCCGATCGCTGTGAAGATCATCGCGAGCCCCCTTCTCGCTGAGCCGCCGGGAAGCCCGGCAGCCGATGAGTTCCAGCATGCACCAGCTCACGCGCCGATGGCAGAAATCGGCGGGTCTGATTCGCCGATCAGTGCTCCGAGCGCAGTCGCCGCGAGGCCGGGCGGTACGCAAACCACCATCCGGATTGCGGTGGGTAGCCAGGGGATGAAAGTTTATTTACTCT
>JAJYTA010000086.1 GCA_021793295.1 Actinomycetes bacterium | reverse complement strand
GACCGCCGATCTCATCGAAGGCGCGACATCGCTGCGGATCATCGCCCGCACCGGCGTCGGATACGACAACATCGACGTGGACGCGGCCGCCCGGCGCGGCGTCGTCGTGTGTACGACACCGGGGGTGAACCGGCAGTCCGTGGCGGAGCTGACCATCGGCCTGATGCTCGACCGCGCTCGTGGCATCGCGACCTCGTCTGCCGGTGTGCGGGCAGGCACCTGGGTGCAGACCAGCGGCCGGGAGCTGTCCGGTTCGACCCTCGGGATCGTCGGCCTGGGCGCGATCGGCAAGAAGGTCGCTGCGGTGGCCATCGCCCTGGGCATGACGGTGGTGGCGCACGACCCCGCGCTGGATACGGAGTTCGCGGCGGCCCACGGTGTCCGACCATGTACTCTGCCGGAATTGCTCGAACAGTCCGACTTCGTGACGCTGCACATCGCATTGAGCCCCCAGACCTATCGGCTGATCGACCGGGATGCGCTGGCGTTGATGAAGCCGAGTGCACACCTGATCAACACCGCTCGTGGTGGCGTGGTCGACGAGGAAGCGCTGGCCGAGGCGCTGCAGGCCGGTCAGCTCGGCGGAGCCGCGTTGGACGTGCTCGAGTCCGAGCCGTTGCCGGCGACACATCCGTTGCGTGAGGTGCCGAACCTGTTGATCACCCCCCACATCGGTGCAGCCACCGTGCAGGCGAGGTCCCGGTCGGGGCGGCTTGCTGCTGCTCAAGTGATCCAGTTCCTCAGCGGGAAAGCCCCGGATCACCCGGTGGCCGAGGCGTCCGGCCAGCGAGTCCGGAGTTGAGCGGCGATGTCTGAGCCTGACCTGAAGTTCGCCGCCAACCTGCGGTGGCTGTTCCCTGACCTGCCCTTGGACCGCAGCATCCCGGCGGCAGCCGAGGAGGGCTTCCGCGGGGTGGAGATTCCTGCACCGTACGAGCACCCACCACAGCAGCTGCGTCGCCTGCTCGACGGCGCGGGTGTGGCGGCGGTGCTGCTCAACACGCCCCAGGGACCGGCCGGGTCGCCGACTGCCAACGGTGCGGCCTGTCTGCCCGGCTACGGCCCGCAGTTCCGCAGCGGCGTGGAACGCGGCCTCGAGTACGCCGAGGCGCTGGGGTGCCCTCGACTGCACGTCGTCGCTGGGCGCAGGCCGACGGAGGTGAGCCGTGAGCGTGCCTTCGCTCATTACGTGCACAACATCGGCTGGGCGGCCGAGCGTGCCCGTGCCACCGGGGTGCGACTGGTGGTGGAAATGCAGAACCAACGGGACGTGCCAGGTTTCGTCGTCGAATCGCAGGCCGCCGCGGCCGCAGTCGCCGAGGCGGTGGGTGAGCCCGTCCGGCTGCTGTTCGACGTCTATCACACCCAGGTGACCGAGGGGGACGTGGTGCGTACCTTCGACGCGGTCCTTCCTCTCGTCGAACACATCCAGATCGGCGACGCGCCGACACGAAGTGAGCCAGGCACGGGCGAGCTGTCGTGGTCCTTCGTCTTCGGTCACATCCGCCGTTCTGGTTACACCGGCTGGCTCGGTTGTGAGTTCCGGCCCGACCAGAGCGCCGCAGGTGTGCTGACCCGGTTGAGCGAGTTGATCTGAATGACACGATCTGAGTACCTGGTGGCGCTGATCAGTGCCACACCGGTCGCGATTCCCCCTGCCTTTGACGCGATGGCCGAGCAGTTTCCCGAGGCCGAGGTCTGGAATCTGCTGGACGACCGGCTGCTGCGCGACGCCGCGGACGCCGGAGGGCTCACCGAGCCACTGCACCAGCGGATGCGACGCCTCATCGCCCACGCCGTCGATGCCGGCGCTGATGCCGTCCTCCTGACGTGCTCGATGTACGGGCCGGTGGTGCAGCAGGCAGCAGCCTCGGTGCCCGTCCTGGCCCCGGATGACGCCGCGTTCGAGGCGGCGGCGACCGGCGGCTACTCCAGGGTGCTCGTCGTCGCGTCGCTGGACTCCGCCCTGGCTGACTCGGTCGACCGGTTCACCCAGCGGATCGAGGCCGGCCCGGACCATGTGGAGGTCCGCGGGCTGGTCGTGCCGGCGGCGTTGGACGCCGAGGGTCCGACTGAGCTCGCCGAGGCACTGATCACGGCGTGCCGGGGTGCGGCGGACGACGCGGACGCGGTGCTGCTGGCGCAGTTCTCTCTCGCCCCGGCCCAACAGGCGCTGGCCGACGCACTCGGCAAGCCGGTCATCGCCGGTCCACACAGCGCAGCCGCCGCGCTTCGGGAAACCCTCACCCAGCGCCCGCAGCGTGCACCTGTCGGCGCCATCGCCGACGACTACACCGGCGCCACCGACGTCGCGCTGGCCTTCCGGGCAGCCGGGCTGCGCACCGTGCTGTTCTTCGGTAGTCCCTCGGCCGACGTCGAGTTGCCGCCGCACGACGCCGTGGTGATCGCCCTGAAGTCCCGGACCGTAGCGGCTGCCGAGGCCGTGGAGGTGAGTCTGAAGGCGCGCGAGTGGCTGGCTGCTGCCGGGGTGGGGCAGGTGTACTTCAAGTACTGCTCGACCTTCGACTCCACCCCGAGGGGCAACATCGGCCCGGTCATGGACGCACTCGCGGCCGCGACCGGCGCGACCTCGGTGATCACGACACCGAGCTCGCCGGAGCACCGGCGCACGGTGTACGCGGGGCAGTTGTTCGTGGACGGGATACCGCTCGCGGAGTCCCACATGGCGCATCACCCGCTCACACCGATGACGGACTCCTCCGTGCCGCGGTTGCTCGCAGCACAGACCGGCCACCGCGTCGAGCCCCTGCCGTTGGCGACCGTGCGCGAGGGCGTGGCGGCCGTACGTCGCGCGGTCCACGAGGCCCGTGAACACCCGACGGTCTATTTCGTCGCCGACGCGGTGGAACCGTCCGACCTCGACGTCGTGGCCGCAGCCGTGATCGATGAGCCGTTGGTCGCTGGTGCCGCCGGGCTGGCCGGTGCGGTGGCACGGCTGCACGGCAACCAGCGCGGACGACCGGATGGCGAGGCCTCGGTGGCCGACCCGGTGGGATCGGTGCATGCCGCGGTGTTGTCCGGCAGTTGCTCAGCGCGCACACTCGAGCAGATCGCCGACTTCACATCCCGGGGCAACCCGAGCTTTCGGTTGGACGCGCTGAGCACGCCGAGCGCTGAGAAATTGGCCGAGGGCGCCTTGGACTGGATCGACGGGTTGCCCGCAGGGTCCACCCCGTTGGTGTACTCCTCGCTACCGGCGCCGGAACTCCGCCAGGTGCAACAGCAGCTCGGGGCCGCCGAGTCGGCCGAGCTGCTCGAATCTGCCATGTCGCTGATCGCCACCGGCCTGGCGCGTCGAGGGTTTCGTCGCATCGTCTCGGCCGGCGGCGAGACGTCCGGCGCGATCGTGGAGGCGCTGCAGATCCGCGGTGTGGAGGTGGGCGCCGACGTCGCGCCCGGGGTGCCGTGGGTGTACACCATCGGCGCCGAGCCGCTCGCACTGCTGCTCAAGTCAGGGAACTTCGGTGACGTCTCCTTGTTCTCGCGAGCCCTCGACCCGGACCAGCACTGGGGGGTGCAGGCATGACAGCGTCCAGCGCTTCCCGCGAAGAACTGGTGCGTGCCGCGCGAGCGGTAGCTGCGCGCCAGCTGTCCCACGGCACCACCGGAAACGTCTCGTTGCGGGCTGGGGACTCGATCGTGATCACCCCCACCAGATGCGAGCTGAGCTCGGTCCAGCCGGACGAGTTGGCCGTGCTCGACCTGGCGGGGAAGCCGCGCACCGACGCCGTCCCGTCGAAGGAAGCGTTCCTGCATACCGCGGTCTACCGCAGCCGTCCGCAGGCTCGAGCGATCGTGCACACCCATTCCCTGCACGCCACCGCCGTCTCCTGCCTGGCCGATCTCGCTCCGGATGATGCGCTGCCGCCGTTGACCGCGTACTACGCCATGCGGGTGGAAGCCCTGCCCGTGGTGGACTACTGCGCTCCAGGTGACCAGCGGCTGGCCGACCTCGCCGGGAAGGTGGCCGCCACGAACGCCGCGATGCTGCTGCGCAACCACGGCCCGGTCGTGGCGGCCGACACGCCGGCCGCGGCGGTGGACGTGGCCGAGGAGATCGAGCAGACCGCACGACTCTTCCTGCTGCTGCGGGGACAGGACATGGCGCCCCTGAGCCAGGACGAGCGGCGACGGCTGTTCACCCGCTCGAACGACAGAGAAAGGAACAGCCAGCATGGGTGAGTCCGTGTCCCTGTTCAGCGGTCTGGCCGTCAAGGGCGTGCTGGAACAGAGCATCCTGCCGGCCTTCACCACCTCGGCCGGCTGTCTCGTCGAGACGACGTTCGAACCCACGAAGGTGCTCAAAGGGTTGATCGCCGACGGCGCCCGGCCCGACGTCCTGCTGGGCGTGGGGAGCGAGGTCCAGCAACTCGCCGACGACGGGGTGCTCGACCCGAACAGCGTCACGCCACTGGTGCGTTCGGGGATCGGCGTGGCGGTGCCCGCATCGGCTACGCCGCCCAGCATCGGCACCGTCGACGACCTGGTTGCGGCGATTCGTGGCGCCAGGTCCGTGGCGTACTCGCGCACCGGGGCCAGCGGGGTGCACTTCGCTCAGTTGCTCGACCGGCTCGGGATCGCCGAGGAAGTCAATGCGCGAGCTCGCATCCTCGACGGCGGATTCACCGCGGAGGCGCTGTTGGACGGTAGCGCCGACCTGGCGGTTCAACAGGTGATCGAACTGGCCGCGGTGGACGGCGTCCAGATCGTCGGTCCGCTTCCGGCCGACGCCCAGCACTATGTGGAGCTGTGGGCCGGCGCCTCGGTCGGTGCTGTGCCACAGGCGTCGGCGCTCGTGGCGTTCCTGAGCTGCCCGCTGGCTGTCGAAGCCTACGAGGCGGCCGGGCTGATCATGATCGGCGAGCGGTCCGCCTGAGTCGCGGTCGTACCGGAATCTTTGACATCGAAGGAGACGTGATGACCAGCCTGCTGCTCACCGGCGCGGCCGGGCGCATGGCCCAGCCCCTGCGGCCCGCGCTGGCCGACGATTTCGACCTGGTGCGCCTGTTCTCCCGCTCCGCGCTCGACTCCGTCAGCCCGCGTGAGGAAGTGGCGCTGGGCGATCTCGAGGACCTGGCGGCGCTGGAGCGGGCCAGTGAGGGTGTCGACGTAGTGGTGCACCTGGGCGGCAAGGCCGACGAGGCACCGTTCGACGAGATCCTCTCGGCCAACATCGTCGGCACGCACAACGTGTTCGAGGCGGCCCGCCGGGCCGGGGTCCGGCGGGTGGTGTATGCCAGCTCCCATCACGTCACCGGCTTTCATCCGGTGAGCCAGATGGTGGGCGTGCACTCGGACGTGCGCCCGGACACCTACTACGGCGTCAGCAAAGTGTTCGGTGAGGCGCTCGGCCGGCTGTATCACGACAAGTGGGGTCTGGAGGTCGTGTGCCTGCGTATCGGCGTGTGCCGGCAGGAGCCGGAGAACTCCGACCAGCTGCGCACGTGGCTCAGCGTGCCGGACAGCATCCGTCTCGTGCGGGCCGCCGCGCTCAACGACGTGCCCGGCGGCTTCATCACCGTCTACGGGGTGTCCGACAACACGAACCGGTTCTGGGACGACGGACCGGGGCAGCGCCTCGGATTCGTCCCGAAAGACAGCGCTGACGCCTTCGCTGACCGGTTCGGCGGCGTGCAGCCGTTCTCGACGACATGGCAGGGCGGCGCCTTCACCAAGCCCGATTACCAAGGCGGAACCTGGTGAGGACAGGGCCGACCCGCCTGCGTCAACCCACGACGGGGCAGGCGTGATCGAAGTCTTCTCCGGAGGTCAGCCTGACCGAGATCTCGACACTGTCGGTCGGTCGCCCGGAGGAGGCGACGACGGCGGCAGCGGTACAGATGACCTGGTCGATACCGGTCCGGGTGGTCTCGGCGCTGGCGTAGGGCAGGCGAATCGTCACGTAGTTCCCGGCATCCTCGACCACCGGCCCGGTGGTCACGACCGGGACGTCGCTGTGCAGGCCTGCTGCCTGCTCGGTTCTGGAGATGCCGGATATCAGCAGCTGGACGGCTCCGCCGATCGAGCCGAGCCGGCCGGTCTCGCGGATGCTGGGCTGGAGTTGACCCTCGGCGTCGACGAAGTACAGCGTCGTACCTTCGGCAAGTCCGGTGGGTGCCTCGCCGCCGTCCTCGACGTCGCTCGGCTCGACGCCACAGCCGCCGGCCACGACGGCGATGGCCGTGACGACGGCGGCGGTCGCGTGACCGAACGTCCTACGCGTGCGCATCGTGGACATCTGTCTCGGGTTCCTCGTTCAGCCGGCGGGGGAGCAGGAGCACGAACTGCGCGCCGGCGTGGTCGATGTCGTGCGCGCGGACGTCGCCACCGTGCAGCATGGCGTTGGCCTTGGTGATCGCCAGCCCGAGTCCGCTGCCGGACGACCCGGTGCGCGCCGAGTCGGCTTTGTAGAAGCGGGTGAACAGCCGCTCGGTGTCGGTGTCGGGTAGGCCGGGGCCGTGATCGGTCACGACGATCACCACGTCGTCGGTCTGCGCGCGCACCTCGACCGAGACCGGCAGGTCACCGTGGCGCAGCGCGTTGCCGACGAGGTTGGCGACGGCGACGTCCAGCCGGTGCACGTCGACCCGGGCGAGCACCGGACCCGTGGGTGCGAATGCGACCTCGTCACTCCAGCCCCTGGTGCGCAGTGTGTCGGCGACCGCGTGCGCGACGTCGATCTCCTCGAGCCGCAGCTCGACGGCGCCGGCGTCCAGCCGGGAGATCTCCAGCAGGTCCTCGGCCAACCGGGCCAGCTTGCGAGTGCGCTCGACGGCCATGGCGGCCATCTCCTGGTCCTCCGGCGACCAGCTGCGTGCATCGGCTTCGAGCATCTCCATGATCGAGATGAGCGCCATGAGCGGCGTGCGCAGCTCATGCGAGACGTCGCCGACGAAGCGCCGGGCCTCGGCTTCCTGGTGTCGCAGCTCTTCGACGGAACGCTCCAGGGCAGCTGCGGTCTGGTTGAACGTGTGGGCCAGATCGGCCAGCTCGTCGCGGCCAGAGGGCTCGAGGCGAGTACTGAGATTCCCCGCCGCCAGTTGGTTCGCACTGTCGCCGAGGCGCCGGATCGGGCGCAGGACGCTGCGGGAGACGAACAGCGCCGAGACGATCGCCAATGGCAGCGCTGCGGCGATGGTCAACGCGACGATGCGGGTCCAGCGGTCGAGTTGTGCCTGGGCGGGCGACAGGTCCTCCACCACGTAGACCTCGACCCCGGATTCGCTGCGCCGGCCGTCGATACCGGTGCGCATGATCGGCGTGGCCATGACGAGCTTGGGTCCGGACTCGCCGACGACCCGCTGTACGGCGAACCGGTCCTGCTCCACGACGGCAGTGCGCAGATTGTCGCTGATCAGGCCCAAAGCGCTACCGGAGGCGGAGGTGAGCTCCTCGTAGGTGACCATCACGTCGTCACCGAGCGAGGATCGAAGGCGGTCGAGAGCCTGCTGATCTGGTGGGTAGCTCATGTCCGGCGCCAATCGGGTGATCCGATCGCGTACGGAATCGACGGCACGGCGTTGTGTCTCGTCGATGAGCGATCCGCGTGCGGCGACGTAACCGGCCCCGGATGCGGCGGTGGCCGCGATCATCGCGACGGCCACGAAGGTCAGGACGAAGCGAGTCCGCAAACCGGTGGGCCACCAACTGATCTTGGGCCAGGCGATGCGGTTCACACCCTCACACCGGGCCGAACCGGTAGCCGAAGCCCCGCACGGTCTGGATGTACGCCGGGGCGGTGGTGTCCGGCTCGATCTTGGCGCGCAATCGCTGCACGCCGTTGTCCACCAGGCGCGAGTCGCCGAGATAGCTGTGCTCCCACACCGACTCCAGCAGCTGCTGCCTGCTGAGTACCTGGCCGGGGGATCGGGACAACTCCAGCAACAGCCGCAGCTCGGTGGGGGTCAACGCCACGGCCCGCCCCGCCCTGGTCACTGTCATCGCTGCGCGATCGATGACGAGCTCGCCGTAGGTTGCCGTGGGCTGTGGGGATCGATCCGGCGTCCCGCGCCGGAGCACGGCACGGATACGCGCGTCCATGACCCGCGGCTCGACGGGCTTGACGACGTAGTCGTCCGCGCCTGCCTCCAGGCCGCCGACGACGTCGATGTCGTCGCCGCGGGCGGTGAGCATGATGATCGGCACGGTGGCGCTCGTGCGGATCTGGCGGCACACGTCGAAGCCGTCGGTCCCGGGCAGCATGACGTCGAGGATGACGAGTTCGGGCCCCCGGTCGCGGAATGCCTGCAGGCCCAGCGGGCCGGTCGAGGCGGTGGCCACGTCGTGCCCGTATCGGCCGAGAGCCTTGGCCAGGCTGATGCGGACCGAGTCGTCGTCCTCGACCAACAGCAGGTGCGCCATGGCGTCCAGTATCGAGTGCGACCTGACCACGAGTCACGCGTTCGCAGAAGTCTGCGACACGGTTGCGACACCGGTGCGACGCGACGGCGACGGCGCGGTCCCAGCGTCGTTCTCATGTTGCGAACTCGACGCTTGTTGACTGCTGCCATCGTGACCGTGGTGCTGGCCATCGGGGGGTGTTTCGCGCACAGTGCGCTCGGTGCCTCGTCGACGTCCGGTCCCGGAGGGAAGGTGCTGTATCTGACGTTCGACGACGGGCCGGGGGACGAGACCGTCGAGATCCTCGACCTGCTGCGCGAGTACGACGCCAAGGCCGTGTTCTTCGCGCTGGGCGACAACCTGGCTCATGACGGCGACGTCGCACGCCGGATCGTGGCCGAAGGTCACGCTCTGGCCAACCACACGTGGAACCACCGGAATCTCACCGGCCTCGACGACGCCGGCTGGGACCAGGAGGTCGGCGAGACCGCGGGCCTGCTGGGTCAGCTGGGCTCGGACAGCCGGTGTGTGCGCCCACCGTTCGGCGCTACCGACGACGACGTGGCCGCGAAGCTGGCCGCGGCCGACCTGACCGAAGTGCTGTGGAACGTCGACACCCAGGACTGGACCGCACCGGGGGCCGACGTCATCGTCGACCATCTGCTGCAGGCGCGCAGCGGAGATGTCGTGCTCATGCACGACGGCGGTGGCGATCGGACCCAGACGGTCCAGGCCCTGCGCGAGGCCCTGCCGAAGCTCGCTGAACAGGGATACACCTTCGAAATCGTTCCGGATTGCTGAAACACCGGCTAGCGATCGGACCGGCCTGGTGGCGTCCCGAACTGGCGCCACCAGGCCGTCGACGTCGACTAGTCGCGCCGGCTACCGGATGGACTGCTGATCCGGCTGGCCGACCTCGTCGTCGAGGTTCACGACCGACATGCCGGTCGCAGCGTTTGCGCCGCGCCCGATGGCCTCGTAGACGTCGGGTCGCGAGGTCTTGAGGTACCGGGCCCACACGACCCCGATGGCGGCGAACACGACGAAGATGCCCGGCAGGATCCAGCGTTGCGGCGCATCGGGCGCGACACCGAGCATGATGTCGTAGTTCGCGAGCGCGACGGCGAGCACCACGATCAGCAGCGCCGCGGCGATGACCGGCGCGACCACTCGCCGCACGGCGTTCTCGCCGGACGGCTGCCGGGCGAAGAAGGTGATCACCCCAAGGGAAGTGAGCGTGACCAGCGTCAGCACACCGAAACCGCCGGTCGTGCCGAGGTAGAAGAACAGCTCGATGAGCGGGTCGAGGCCCAACGCGGCGTAGATCACGATGACCGCCAGACCGAACACGCTCTGCAAGACCGAGGCCACCACCGGGGCGCCGGACTGCGGCGACGTGCGCCCGAGGGCATGGGGCAGCACCCGCTCGCGGCCCAGAGCGAAGCCGTACCGGGCGCTGGTGTTGTGGAACGAGATCATGGCGGCGAGAACGGACGTGATGAACAGCGCATGCCCGATGTCCACCCAAGTGCTGCCGAGCGTGGAGTCGGCGAGGACGAAGATGGTCTCGTTCGCGTACTGCTGCGAGAAGCCGACGATCTGGTCGGGACCGGTGGCGACGGACATGGACCAGGACGCGAGCAGGTACACGGCGCCGACGATCGCGATGGAGGTGAACGTGGCCATCGGGACCGTACGACGGGGGTTACGCGACTCCTCGGAGTACACCACGGATGCTTCGAAGCCGACGAAGCCGAGGACCGCCAGGGCGAGGATGGCCCCGGCGCCAGTCTCGAACAGGTTGCTCACGGCCAGGGTGTCGAACGTGACCTCGTCGCCGGCGGGGTTGCCCAAGCTGGCGATCGAGTAGACGAGGATGATCGCGATCTCGCTGAGCAGCAGCACAGCCAGGACCTTGCCGTTGACGTCGACCCGCAACACACCCAGCACGGCGACGATGGCCCAGGCGGCCAGCGCGATGATCCACCAGTCGATGGTGATGCCGAACCACTGGTCCAGTTGCGGTGCCGCGGCCACGCCGATGATGCCGTACAGCCCGACTTGCAGCAGGTTGTAGGCGATCAGGGCCATGTAGGCCGCTGCGACCCCGGCCGGCCGGCCGAGGCCGTGGGTGACATAGGTGTAGAAGGCGCCGGCGTTGGTGATGTGGCGCGACATGGCGACGTAGCCGACGCTGAACAGGGCGAGCAAGGCGGCGATGGCGACGAAGGCGATCGGTAGACCGATGATGCCGGTGACGGCGAACCCGGTGGTCACGACTCCGGCAACCACCGTGAGCGGTGTCGCGGCGCTGAGCACGAAGAAGACGACCGAAGGGACGCCGAGACGACTGTGCGCGAGTGTTCGAGAGACACTGTCGGCGCCCAATCTACTCGAATGGGACATATCAAAGGACTCCTTTGTACCTCGGGGACGTGCGTCTGGCGGGTTGGAGGAGCTCTATTCGAAAAACTTCACTTGTGTGGGCTCAAGGTGGCGTCACCCACGGCCGCCTCGGTGTTGGCGAGGACTTCGCGTAGCGACATCGGCAAGGACGCTACGGCTGCGGAGATGTGGCGCATGGTCACGGCGTCGCCGTCCCACCACACCTGGCGGGTGAAACCGGTGACGGCGATCAGCCCGGCCAGCATGGCGTCCTGAAAGTCCAGCGGGTCGCCCCGCCCGACGCGCCCGTACAGCCGGTCTGCCGGCCAGGCCGCCACCTTCGGATCGGTCGGAAGGTAACGCACGCTGGTGCCGAACAGGCGCCGCGACTTGCTCGGCTCGATCTCGCCGGCGCGGGTGAGCCGGACGGCCACCCGCTCGACGGCTCCTTGGGCCAGGTAGGCCAGCCACGTGCGAAGCGAACGATTGTGCTGGTCAGCGTCCAACTGGCGAAGAATCCGGTAGGCCAGGTCGTCTTGCGGAGCCTCGGCGCCGGTGATCGACAAGGTCCCGGAGGCCACGTGCAGGTTCCGGCTGAGGATCAACTCGCCCAGCAGTGCCCCGGCAAGGCCCAGGCCGGCAGCCCGGGCGTGCAGTCGCAGCTTTCCGTTCCCGACATCATGGATGATGAAAAAGAACTCGTCTGCCAGTTGCACCCAGGTCACACCCCCATTTGCCGCGCGCCGAAAGCATGCACAACGGCCATTGCGTCAGGCGGACACAGCCCACGCTGCTGGCAGACCGGGTGCGGTTCTCGCGGTGCCGCGATCCGATTCACGCGGGGTAGTTTGCCGACAGGCGAGGTAGAAGACAACGTTACTGACCGGTAAGTATTGGTGGTCAGATGACTTCTGGGTGCTCTTTGAGTCTTGACGGCGAACCGCCGACGCCGGAAAGCTGTGCCGAGTGGTCGCACCCCCCGTGCGACCGGCGCGTATGGAGGTAGAGCTCGACGTGACCGTCACTCCGGTGCGAACACATCCGCTGCAACGCCTTTCCGCCGATGAAATCGACGCGGCCCGCTCGCTGTTCGATCGCCACGGCCTGCTGGCGCCCACGACCAGGTTCGCCCTGCTCGGACTGGAAGAACCGGAAAAGCACGTGGTGCTCGGATACTCCGACGGTGACCCGGTCGACCGTCGCGTCAGGGCGGTGCTCCTCGACGCCGCGACCGGGGCCGCACGCGCGGTGGTGGCGTCGCTGACCCGGCAGGCCATCGACTCCGACGTCGAGATCGATCCGGTGACCGAGGGGCAGCCGGCGATCCTGGACGAGGAGATGGAGACTGTCGACCAGATCGTCAAGGCCGACCCGGCCTGGCGTGAGGCGATGGCCCGCCGCGGTATCACCGACCTCGACCTGGTGCGAGCGTGTCCGCTGTCCGCGGGCAACTTCGGCCTGGACGTGGAGAAAGGGCGGCGGGTCCTGCACGTGCTGTCGTTCCAGCAGCATCGCGAAGAGGACCACCCCTGGGCCCATCCGATCGACGGCGTGGTCGCCTACGTCGACGTGATCGAGCGCAGCGTCATCGAACTCATCGACCACGAGGTCATGCCGGTACCGGAGGAGGAAGGCAACTTCGACGACCCGGCCTATACCGGCCCGCCGCGCACGACACTGAAGCCCATCGAGATCACCCAACCCGAAGGCCCGAGCTTCTCGGTCGACGATGACGTCGTGACATGGGAGAACTGGCGCTTCCGGGTCGGGTTCGACCCGCGCGAGGGGTTGGTCCTGCACCAGGTGTCCATCCTCGACGGCGACACCGTACGCCCGGTGATCTACCGAGCGTCGATGGCCGAGATGGTGGTGCCCTACGGCGACCCCAGCCCGGTCCGGTTCTGGCAGAGCTACTTCGACGCGGGCGAGTATCTGCTCGGGCAGCAAGTGAACTCGCTGGTGAACGGGTGTGACTGCCTCGGTGAGATTCACTATTTCGACGCCGTGCTCGCCGACGCCGACGGCCGTCCACGCGAAGTACCCAACGCGATCTGCATGCACGAAGAGGACTTCGGGGTGCTCTGGAAGCACACCGACATCTTCACCGGGTCGAAGGAGACTCGCCGGCAGCGCCGACTGGTCATCTCATTCTTTGTCACCGTCGGTGTGTACGACTACGGCTTCTACTGGTACCTGTATCTCGACGGGACGATCGAACTCGAGGTGAAGGCGACCGGGGTGGTGTTCACCTCGGCCTATCGCGAGGGCAGCCAGTACGCTTCCGAGGTCGCCCCGGGCCTCGGCGCGCCCTACCACCAGCACCTCTACTGCGCCCGGTTGGACATGATGGTCGACGGGCCGATCAACAACGTCGACGAGCTCGAAGTGCAGCGCGTGCCGGTGGGCCCGGACAACCCGCACGGCAACGCGTTCACCCGGCGAGTGACGCGGCTGCGTACGGAGTCCGAAGCAGCCCGCACCGCCGATCCCACCGCGGGCCGGACCTGGCGGATCTCCAACCCCGACCGAACCAACCGGCTGGGCCAGCAGGTCGCCTACGAGCTACGGCCCGAAGGCCGCCCACTGCTGCTGGCGGACCCGACCTCGGCCACCGCACGCCGAGCGGGCTTCGCGACGAAGTCGCTGTGGGTCACGCCGTACGACCACGACCAGCGCCACCCTGCAGGCGACCTGGTCAACCAGCACCCCGGCAACGGCGGACTACCCACCTACACCGCCGGCGACCGGTCCGTCGAGAACGGCGACATCGTCGTGTGGCACACCTTCGGCGCCGTGCACTATCCCCGGCCCGAGGACTGGCCGGTCATGCCGGTGGAGTACTGCGGGTTCACGTTGCGACCGGTGGGCTTCTTCGACCGCAATCCGACGCTGGACGTGCCGGTCAGTAGCCGGGGGCACTGCGCCCACGAGTGAGGTCGCGCATGCATGCGGCGGCGACGTCAAGCGTCGGCTCGCGCTCGCCGCAGTGGGATCTCGTGGGCGACGAAGGCGGCGACGGCAGCGAGTATGACCACCGGCATCTGGTTGGCCGCTGCCGGACCGAGGAGGAGTACGACGAGGACGACACTGGTGACCGGCAGGCGGGTCACGGTGACCGCGGCCGCCATGCCGATGGCCAGGCCGGACATTGGCGCCAGCGCGGGCAGCACCGTGCCGGCCAAGGTGCCAGTCGCCGTGCCGAGGAAGACGGCCGGGAACACCGGGCCGCCGCGAAATGCACCGAGACACAGTGCGAAGGCGATCCCCTTGCAGACGAGCAGCATCGTCAGGGCGCCGGTCGACCATTGCGCCGGCTCGGCGGCGAGATCGGCGAGCGTGGCCTGCCCGGACCGGGCGACCTCGCCGGGGGAGTGGCCGGTGCCGACGGCGTAGACCGCTGCGCTTGCACCTGCCAGCAGACCGGCAGCGAGGGTGACCACCACCGGGCGCGAGCTCGCCAGCTCGGCGGTGCGGCGACCGATGGCGAACACTCCTCGCATGGCCACGGCGACGCCTACGGCCAGCGGCAACGTCCACAGGACGGCGGCAACGTCCAGGTGGGACGCGGTGAGGCCAGGAACGCGCAGCGACCCGATCTCGAGACCGGTCCAACCGCCGAGTCCCGTGAAGACCACGGCGCCGACACCACACGACACCAGGCATGGCAGGACGACCATCATGGTCCGCCGGCGGGCGAGCCCGAGTACCTCGAGGAAGAGGATCGCCGCCACGACCGGATTGCCGAAGACCGCCGAGATCGCCGCGGCTGATCCGGCGGCGGAGAGAACGGATGTCACTGTGGCCGTACTCGTCGCGTTCACCCGGGTGACCGCGAGCACCGCCAACCCGCTGCCCAGGGCGATCAACGGTGCCTCCGGGCCGACTACCGCGCCGAGTACCAGGCTGGCCGCCGCGGCCAGCAACGTTCCCGGTAGGTCGCGGGCCGCTGTCGGGCCGGTGCCGAGTCCGTGGGCCGGTACGTGGCCACCACGCCCGGGCAGGTGAGTGACGGTCAGCGCGACCAGCAACCCCGCCAGCCCAAGTGCGGCCAGCGGCCACCAGGGCGGCACGGTGTCATAGCCCAACGCTTGCGGGAGTGTTTCCCAGACCAGGTGCTCGAGTTCGTGCACCGCGGTGAGGAAGGCGAAGGCCAGCAGAGAAACCGGAATGCCCAGGAGGGCGGCGAAGAGCAGGACGGCGAGATAGGCCTTGCTGTACAGCACGCCTTCCACGTCTGGAGCCGGCTCCTCCGGATGAGCGCGCGGTGACCGATGCTCGCTCACGACTGATCCGGGAGCTTGCGCATCTCGACGACGATCAGACCGAGCTGGTCGAACCGGGCCAGCACCCCGCCGAGCGCGGCATGATCGCGCACCGGCCCGTAGATGGCGGTTCCGCCGGCCGGCCCGTCGGCGACGTCGAACTCCGGAAAGGCGGCCCGGACCGTCTCCGACACATGCCCCGCGACGAGGAACTCGTAGCGCATCGACCGGCCTTTCGCTGACGAGCGGAGGCTACGGATCGACCATCGCAGGGCTTCGGTGGTGCCGGCCTCACCCGGCGGGGGTGAATACGACGTGCACCGCGGTGTGGTTGGCGCGTCGAACTACGGACTTTCGGCCTGTTACCCGGCGGCGAACGCTGACTACGCTGGCGTGAGTGGCCGGTCGCGGCGTCAACGTGAGACGTGCGAAGGTACTCGAAGCGAAGCTGCGGGTTCCTCGTATGCCGGCCAGCGCAGTGCCCCGAGCCCGGCTGCTGCGCCGCGTCGCTGCCGCAGACTCACAGGGGCGCGGCGTCACGCTGGTGTCGGCACCTGCCGGTTCGGGCAAGACGATGTTGCTCGCCCAGTGCTGGACGATGGTGCGTTCGGACGGTGCGGCGAGCGCGTGGCTCGCCCTGGGCGACGACGACAACGACCCGTTCGTGCTGTGGTCCGGGGTCCTCTGTGCCTGCGAGCGGGCCGTGCGCGGGGTGGATCCGCTGGCCGAAGTGCGTCTTGGTGCGTTGAGCCCGCCGGCAGCCGGTGGCGTGCACGGATTCGTCGCCGCCTTGTTCGAGGCCCTCGACTCCCTGCCGCGCCCGCTGTGGATCTTCCTCGACGACGTGCATCACATCAGCTCCGCCGACTCGCTGGCCGGCCTGGCCGAGCTGATCAAGAGCAGGCCCGAGCGCGTGCGTGTGGTCCTGGGTAGCCGGTTCGATCCCCAGTTCTCGCTGGCCCGCATGATCCTGACCGGTGAAGCTTGGGAGCTGCGGGCGAGCGACCTCGCCTTCGACCGGGCCGAGGCGGCGCAGCTGCTGAGCGGGCATGAGGTGCCGCTCGAGGAGAGCGATCTCGACCTGTTGATGGAGCGTACCGAGGGCTGGGCGGTCGGGCTGCGGATGGCGGCACTTTCGCTGGCCGGAAAAGACGATGTGAGCAAGTATCTCGCCGGGTTCGCCGGGGACGACCGGCCGCTGGCGGATTACCTCGTCGCCGAGGTTCTGACGGTGCTGCCGGACGACGTCGTGGAGCTGCTGATCACCACCTCGGTGGCCGAAACCCTCACGCCGGACCTCGCGGCCCGATTGTCCGGGCGCCACGACGCCGGCGGCGTTCTGGATCAGTTGGCTCGCGACAACGCACTGGTCTACCGGGTGGGTGGCACCCCGGCGTCGTTCCGCCTGCACGGCCTGCTGCGCAGCTTTCTCTCCGCGGAGGGAAACCGGCGCGACACCGGGGCCCAGCGTCGATACCACGTCCGCGCTTCGGCATGGTTCGAAGATCACGACCACCCGGTGATGGCGCTCGACCATGCTGCCGACGGGACGGATTGGCCGCGCGTGGCCGAACTCGTCGACCGGTACGGTGTGCGGCTGTTGCTCGCGGGGGAGGCGTCGATTCTGTTGCGGACCGTGCGGCAGTTGCGCGACGAACTCGTCTCCCGACCGGCCACTGCGCTGTTGGCGGCGCTGGCCGCGCTCGACAGCGGTGCGCTGGAATCGGCGACGTACTACATCGACCTGGTCGGGCGGCGCCCCGAACAGCACCGTGATCGTGGGCTGCGACTGCTGCACGTCACGGCGCTGATGTCGGAGGCGAGGTCAGCCGGTGACCGCAGTCCCAGGGCGAGCGAACTCGTCTCGCTCAGCGAGCAGGCAGCACCGGTGAGCCCGGAGTTGAAAGCTCTGGCAGCAGTGCACCGGGGTGTCCTGCGGCTGTGGCTGACCGACTACCCACGGGCCGAGGCGGATCTGGAAGCGGCGCTGCACCTGGCACGTCAGGACGGGTATGACGCGGTGGCCGTGGAATGCCTGAGCTACCTCACGGCCTGCGCCGAAGCTACCGGCGACTTCGCCGCCGTACAGCAGCGCACGACAGCCGCGGTCGAGCTCGCCACGGCTCGAGGATGGGCCCGTACGGCGCGGATGGCGCCGGTTTACGTGGCCGCGGCTCATGCGGCTTGGCAGCGGCTCGAGAACGACGTCGCTGCGACGTATCTCTCGCAGGCTTCGGTGATCGAAGGCGGCGTCGAGCCGGAAATCGGCGGGTCCTTGCGGCTGTTGGAAGCGCTGCTGGCCTGCGACGGAGCTGGCAGTCAGCACGAGGCGCTCAGGCACGTGCGGCTGTCGTGGTCGCGCGACGACCTGCGGTTGCTCCCGGGCGGTGCGGCCACTTTCTGTTTGAGCGAGCTCCGGATGGCGATCTCCCTCGGTGATGACGCCGCTGCGGCCGAGGTGATGGCTCGAGTCGAGCGGTTGCTCGACGAATCCGGCGACGTCCTGGTCATGCGGGCACTACTGCAGGGCCAGCACGGGCGGCGGACAGCCGCGCTCAACTCGCTGTCCCGGGTGACCTCCGGGGCCGCGGTGTGTCATTCGGTGAACTCGCACGTCGCGGGAAGTCTGCTGGCCGCTCACCTGGCGGTGGAGATGAACGAACCAGCGCGTGCCCACGAAGCCATCGTGCAGGCGCTGGCTCTGGCGGCGCCGGGGCAGTTGTTGCGTGAGTTCGCGGCAGCATCGGCCGGGGTCAGGTCGATCCTCATGCACAACGAAGGGCGCTTCGCGGAGTACGAGGAGTTCGTCAGCCGGGTCTTGGCGGTTCGCAGCAGGAATCTGGCCACGGTCTACGGCGAGACCTTGACCAGCCGTGAGCTCGATCTGCTCCGCGACCTGCCCTCCAGGTTGTCGCTGGAGGAGATCGCCGCCGCCCACGTCCTCAGCGTGAACACGGTCAAGACGCATCTCAAGGCGGTCTACCGCAAGTTCCACGTGGGCAACCGAAGGCAAGCCG